>NZ_WKEE01000017.1:0-88166 GCF_021605635.1 Stenotrophomonas sp. PA-6-5C | reverse complement strand
CGATGGCTTTGACCGACGTGGAGGTCTTGCAGGCTTCTTTGGCGACCTGCAGTTTGAATCGAGCTTCGTACCTGTTCATGTATCCCTCGGGGTTGGATCTGGCGTCCAACTCCCGGGGGTCACTTCATGGATGGGTTTACGGCGTCCCCCGCAACCGGACCCACCCCGCCAACCCACGGAATGCCCGCTTTTGCCGTTGCCGTTGCCGTTGCCGTTGCCGTTGCCGTCGATTCGGCAGGTGCAGGGCGCAGCCCTGCAAAAGAAAACCCCTACCTTACGGCCACTGCATCTCGCCCTTGGCCACCTTCGCACTCAACTCCAGCGACGCCACGCCCGCCAGCTTCGGATAGCGCACCTGCATCGCCTTCACCAACGCCGCACTGTCCTTGGCCTTGGCTGTTTCAACATCGAAGGCACGGATGTACTCCGCCGTGAAGCGCAGCGCACTGGCATCCAGTGCCGCGCCCTCTGCGTAGTGACCGGGCACCACCACCTTCGGCTTCAACGCCTGCAGCTGCTGCAGCGTGCGCAGCCAATCGGCATGCGACTGCGGCGTCTGCGTGTCGGCCATCCACACATGCTCGCCGGCCACCACCGGAATGCCCCCGACGATCGCGCGCAGCGACGGCACCCACAGCACGCTGCGGTCCGGCGTCGGGCCATCCAGGCCGATCAGCGGCAGGCGCTGGCCTTCCAGTTGCAGCGCATCGCCTTCCAGTACGGCTGGCACCACGATGCGTGCGGGAACGTCGGCGCCCATCTTCGGCCCCCAGTACGCCAGCTTGCCGGCCTGGGATTCACGGATATGCGCTACGGTCTGCGCGGTGGCGACGATGCGCGCCTGCGGGAACGCGTCCTGCACGGTGGCCAGGCCGAAGTAATAGTCCGGATCGCCATGGCTGATGTAGATGGTGGTCAGCTGCTTGCCGCTGGCGCGGATCTGCTCGACCAGCCGGCGCGCATCGCCGGCAGCGAACTGCGCGTTGACCAGGATCGCATCGTTGCGCCCTTCGATCAGCACCGAGGACACCGAGAACATCGCCTGTGGGCCGGGATGGAAGGTCTGCAGGCGCAGCTGGGATTTCGCGGCGCTGGCAGGCGCAGGGGCGGCCGGTTCGGCCAGCAGCGGGGTGCTGGCGAAGCTGGCAGCCAGCGCGAGGGGAAGCAGCAGGGCAGCGATACGCATGGGGAAGTCCTCGTGTAGAGCCGAGCCATGCTCGGCTGCATGTTTTTTGCGTTGAGTCGAGCGTGGGCTATGCCGGGCGTCCTTGCCCGGCCCCCTACGGGCCGTCGCAAGCGACGTTGGCAACGGCTCCTGCCGTTGCCTTCGGATCTACAGAACAAGCGTGTCGATCAGTACGCCGCCGTGATGATCTGCTTGGGGTACTTGCGCGCTTCCAGTTCGGCGACGAACGCGGCGCCGTAGTCGGCGTAGCTGATACGGCTGTGGCCGCTGGCATCGGCGAGGAAGGCCTTGGGCTGCACACGATACTGCCCACGCTCTTCACCCGGGCCGATTTCGGCCGCCGGCGAGAAGAAGGTCCAGTCCAGGTCATCCACTGCCTGCAGGCGGTTGAAGGCTTCACGGTGGGCCAGCGCGTAGGGCTTGTAGGCCTCCGGGAAGGTGGGAGTGTCGACCAGCTGCACGCCGGGGGCGACTTCCAGGCTGCCGGCGCCACCGACCACCACCAAGCGCGGCACGTTGGCCTTGCGGGCGGCGTCGGCCAGCTGTGCGGCAACCTCGCCGACGCGGCCGATGTCGTCGCCCGGGCGCGGGCCGTAGGCGCTGGCCAGCACATCGTGGCCGGCAATGGCGGCGACCAGGGCATCCTGGTCATCCAGCGAGGCGATGACCGGATGGGCGCCGGCCAGCTCGGCCGGCAGGTCCTGCGCGCTGCGCACGATGACGGTCAGTTGGTGGCCGTTGGCCAGCGCGTGGCGGGCGATCTGGCGGCCGATATTGCCGGTGGCACCGACGAGGGCGATCTTCATGGCAGGACTCCGTGGGGTAGGGCGGGGGAATGGGGCCACTGTAGGCCGCTGCAGTCGCTCGAAAAACAGCGTATAACGCGCTTGTTTGTTGCATGGATCGAGCAGATGGACCGATTGACCGCCATGACCGTGTTCGTCGAAGTTGCCGAGCGCGGCAGCCTGACCGCCGCCGCCGAGGTGCTGGACATGTCGCGGGCGATGGTCAGCCGCTACCTGGCCGAGGTGGAGGGCTGGCTGGGCGCGCGGCTGCTGCACCGGACCACGCGGCGGGTCAGCCTGACCGGGGCCGGTGAAGCCGCGCTGGCGCGTTTCCGGCAGATGCTGGCAATCGGCGAGGAACTGCAGGGCGAGCTGGCCAGCGACGATCCTGAGCCGCACGGCACATTGCGCATCACCGCCAGCGTGTCGTTCGGGCAGAGCCATCTGGCGCGCGCAGTGGCCGCCTTCGTGCAGCGTCATCCGGCCGCACGCATCGAACTGCTGCTGGTCGACCGCACGGTCAACCTGGTGGAGGAGCGCGTCGACCTGGCGGTGCGCATCGCACGGCAGATCGATCCCAGCCTGATTGCACGTCGCTTGGCGATCTGCCGCTCGGTGCTGTGCGCGACGCCGGCCTACCTGCAGGCACGTGGCACGCCGACTGCACCTGAACATCTCGCCGCGCACAACTGCCTGACCCATCACTACGTCGGCAAGAGCCTATGGCAGCTGCATCGCGAAGGGCGTTCGTTGTCGGTTGCGGTGGGCGGCAACATCAGTGCCAATGAAGCATCGCTGCTGCTGGAGGCCGTGCGCGCCAATGCCGGCATCGCCATGTTGCCGACCTACCAGGTCGCGCCGTTGCTGCGCAGTGGCGAACTGATCGAACTGCTGCCCGAGTACAGCCTGGACGAGCTCGGCATCCATGCGGTGTACGCGTCGCGTCGACAGCAGCCCGCTATCATGCGGCGATTCCTGGACTTCCTCGCCGAATGCTTCGCGAGCCCGGCCTTCCAGGATCTGGACTGGCGCCCTTCGGGCAAGGAGAACACATGAACCATGGACAGGCGTTGATCGACCACAACCGTGCCGCCGGGGACCGCCAGGCCAGCCGCGCACGCCAGATCGGCTGAAAGCGCGGGCGTACAATGGACGGCCCCACGTTGCACGAGTGAGCCGTCCCTTGTCGTATCCCTATCCGCTGGTCGTATTCGACCTCGATGGCACGCTGGTCGACAGCGCCGCCGATATCGCCGAAGCGCTGAACCGCACGCTGGAAGACATCGGCCTGGCGCGCGTACCCGAAGCCACCGTGCTGGGCTGGATCGGCGACGGCGTGCGCCGGCTGGTCGAACAGGCCGTGCAGGCTGCCGGGCGCGACATCGATCTGGCAGCGGTGATGCCCACGTTCATGGTCCACTACCGCGAATGCCTGCTGCGCAGCCCGCAGCTGTTCGATGGCGTGGTCGAAGCGCTGGCGCAGTTGCGCGCGTTGAACGTACCGCTGGCCATCTGCACCAACAAGCCGGCCGCGCTGGTGCCGCCGTTGCTGCAGCACCTGGGCATCGCCGAGGCTTTCGCGCTGGTGCTGGGCGGTGATTCGCTGCCGCAGCGCAAGCCCAGCGGCGAGCCGTTGCGGCATATCGCCGCGCATTTCGAGCTGCCCGTCGATGCGTGCCTGATGGTGGGCGATTCGCTTACCGATTACCGCGCCGCCGAAGACGCCGGCATGCCGATCGCGCTGGTGCGTTACGGCTATCCGCGCGGACTGGACCTCGACAACGCGCACGCAGTTGCGGTGATCGACGACCTGCGCGAACTGCCGGGCCTGGCTGCAGGCGTTCCGGTGTAGAGCCGAGCCTGCGCTCGGCTGCTTCGATGCCTGAGCCGAGCATGGGCTCGGCTCTACAAGTAGATCGACGCCATGCGTCGATGGCATCAGGGGGCGCCGGGCAATGCCCGGCGCCTCTTTTCACTTCGGTTGGTAACGCACGCTCAGCTGGTACTCGCGGCCGGGCTGGTTGAACCACGCCACGGTCTCGTACTCGCGGTCGAACACATTGGCCACCCGCGCCAGCACCGACCATGCCGGGGTCAGCGCGTACTCGGCGCGCAGATCCAGCGTGGCGTAGCCGCCGACCTTCACCGCGTTGGCGGCATCGTCGTAGCGCTTGCCCGCGCCCTGCACGGTCAGGCCAGTGCGGAAGTCGCCGAAGCGGCGGTCGATGTCCAGGCGCGCGGTCTGCTGCGCACGGCGTGCCAGCCAGTTGTCGAACTGCGCGCTGCCGCTGGTGCGGTTGCGCGGATCGGTGAAGCTCAGCTGCGCGTTGATGTCGAAGCCCGCCACGGTGGCGCCACCGGTCAGTTCCGCACCGCGGATGCGTGCCTTCTCGACCTGCTGCATGCGGAAGGTGGCCGCGTCATAGGTGATCAGGTCATCGATGCGGGTCTCGTACACATCCAGGCCCCAGCGCCAGCCCTTGCCCTGCTGCGAGATGCCGAGGTTGGCGCTCTTGGACTTCTCCGGGTCCAGCGTCGGCACGCCGCTCCAAGGGTCGTACAGGTCGCTGAAGGTCGGCGCCTTGAACGCGGTGCCGTAGCTGGCGTTGACGCGCAGACCGTGGCCCAGCTCCATCGCCCAGCCGAGGCTGCCGGTGGCGTGGTTGCCGAACTGCTGGTTGTCGTCGTTGCGCGCGCTGGCCTGCAGCTGGTGACGGCCGAAGCGCGCCTGGTACTGCAGGAACACGCCGGTATTGCGGCGGCTGTCGACCAGGTAACCGGCGCTGCTGCCGTCCAGGTTGTCTTCGCTCCAGTCCACGCCGGCGCTGAGCAGCTGGCCTTCGGCCACACCGATGTCGGCCTGCAGCGAGGCGCTGTCGCGGTGCGTCTGTGCGCTGCCGCGTGCACCGAAATCACCGACGTTGTCGGACTCGTTGTCGCTGCGGCCGACGTTGGCAGTCAGCGTCAGCTGCTCGGACGGGGTGTAGCGCACCTTGCCGGCCAGTACCTGCTGGCGGGTCTCGGAGTAGTTGTAGTAGCCGTCGTAGTGGTTCTTGCCGTCGGCGCGCAGGGCGCTGCCTTCCACGGTCCACTGGTCGCTCAGGTTGTAGCCACCGCGCAGGCTCTTGGACAGGTTGCGGTAACCGTCGCGGTCGGGTTCATCGGCGAAGCAGCCGGCAAACAGTGTGGCCGAGCCACGGCAGGCATCGATGCCGTCCGAATGCTGGTAGGCGATGTCGGCGCCGAACCAGCCGCGTTCGGTGCCACCACCGATACCGCCACTGGCTTCACGCAGGCCGTTGCTGCCGCCGCCCAGCTGGAAGTGCGGAGCGAAGTCGCCCTGGTTGCGGCGGGTGAAGATCTGGATCACGCCACCGATGGCGTCGGCACCGTACAGGCTGGACTGCGGGCCGCGCACGATTTCCACGCGCTCGATCTGCGCCAGCGGCAGATCCTGGTACATCGCCAGGCCGAGGTCGGCGCTGTTGATGCGCACGCCATCGACCAGCACCACGGTATGCGAGGAGTTGGTGCCACGCAGGAACAGCGAGCTCTGTTTGCCCAGGCCACCGGCATTGGTCAGGTTGATGCCGGCGCGGCCCTGCAGCAGTTCCTGCAGCGAGGTGGCCTGGCTGGATTCGATCTGCGCACGGTCGATCACCTGCGCAGGCGCAATGCTGTCCTGCAGGGCGATCGGCGTGCGGGTGGCGGTGACCAGCACCTGATCGAGGTCGGCGGCGCGATCTTCGGCCAGGGCCAGCGCAGGAAGAGCGGCCAGCACGGCCAGGGACAGCATTCGGGACTGCAGTTTCATCGGGGGGACTCCAGGTGCCGCGCACGCCCGCGCAGCGAAGGGGAGGAGTCACAACAGGCAGGCACGCGCCGATGCCGTGGCCACCGCCACAGACATCCAGCGCCATGCCCACCGCATCGCGACCTGAGGCTTCCGGGCCGGTCTCCGGGCTCGCCGCCGGGTGGCCCGAGGCCACCGTCCAGGCGCCTTCCCATGCCTGCGGCACAGTGGCGGGTTGCCTGGAACTGACGTGCTTACCGTTGCGGGGGCAGCGCCGGCATGGCGTGTTGTCACGCGTCACCGGCTTCCCGTTTCAACCTGCCGGCAGGGCCGCAGGTCACCTGGAAGTGCGCGCAGTCTACGGCATCGCGGCCGGCCCGTAGCGTTGAACCTGCGCGCCTGGACAGGCGCGAATGCACTTGCACGGTGCAGCAGACCTGCGCCAGCGCCTAGAATGCAGCTCGAATTATCGTGGTGCCGTTGCCGATGTCCGTCTGTTTTCCGCTGTACCCGCGCCGCCCGTACTGGGCACGCGCATGATCCTCGACCTGGTCCGCCATGCCGGCAACGGTCGCGATGAGTTCCTCGATGGCCGCAGCGATCCACCGCAGCTGCCCCGCCTGCCGCAGGAGCTGGTCGACGCCTATGCCGGGCAGTCGTGGGAACGGGTGATCAGTTCGCCGCGCCTGCGCTCGCTGCATACGGCGATGGCACTGGCCACACCGCGCGCGCTGGACGTGGAGGCGGACGAGGAGTGGGAAGAACTGGATTTTGGCGACTGGGATGGCCAATCGCTGTTCGACCTGCCGGAAGACGCGTTGGCCGCCTTCCACGCGGATCCGCATGCGTTTCCGCCGCCGCATGGCGAGAGCTGGGGTCATTTCGAACGACGCATCGCACGCGCGTTGGATCGACTGCTGGATGACGACGACCCGGTGCCGACGGTCGTGGTCAGCCACGGCGGTCCGATGCGCATGGTGCTGTCGCAGGTATGTGGCCTGCCGATGTCGCTGTGCTGGGCGCTGCGCATCGACCACGGCACGCGCCTGCGCGTGTGGGTCGAGCGCGGTGAAGCAGGGCTGGTGGGTGAGCTGCTGGAGCTGCAGCAGCCCTGAGCGCGCTCGCCGGGCATGGCCCGGCGCTACCGATCAATCCTCGTCGGCGCTTTCGGCCGTGCCTTCTTCGCCGTCGTCCTCGGCGTCGAAGCGCTGCTCATGCACCGGGCCTGATGCCGGACCTGCGGCCTTCAGCGGATGCACGGCGATACGTGCTTCGTAGTCCTGCACCAGTGCGGTGCGCTGTGGTTCGCTCAGTTCCTGCCAGTGACAATCCAGCAGCGCACCTTCCAGCGAATACAGCAGGTTGAGGCTGGGCTTGAAGCCGGCGCGCTTGACCTTGACGAAGGCACCGACGGCACCGATGGCGACCAGATCCTCGCGGCTGCGCAGACCGACCTGGCGCAGCCATGCTGCACTCTTCGGGCCGATGTTGCGCAGCTTGACCGCGCTCACGCCAACGCCCCGACGAACACGTGGGCGATGGCTTCCAGACCGGTCTGGTCCTCAGCATCGAAGCGGCCGACGACCGGGCTGTCGATATCAAACACGCCGATCAGCTCCTCACCCCGGACCAGCGGCACCACCAGCTCCGAGCGCGATGCAGCATCGCAGGCGATATGGCCGGGGAAGGCTTCCACGTCTTCGATGCGCTGGGTCACGCGCTGGCTTGCGGCCGCACCGCACACGCCCTTGTCCAGCGGAATGCGCACGCAGGCCGGCAGGCCCTGGAACGGACCGACCACCAGTTCCTTGCCGTCATACAGGTAGAAGCCCACCCAGTTCAGGTCGGGCAGGGCGTGGTAGACCAGTGCAGCGAGGTTGGCCGCATTGGCGATGCGGTCGGACTCGCCGTAGACCAGGCCACGGGCCTGTTCGAGCAGCTGGGCGTATTGTTCCGGCTTGCTGCCGGTGAGCGAGGCGTTGGCGAACATGGCCGCAGTCTAGCAAGCGTGCCGGGCCAGCGATAATGCAGGCTCTGTTGCCCTGCTGGAGCCTGTGATGTCCCTGCCTGCCACGTTGCCGACGGCCCTGTTCGTCACCGGCACCGATACCGAGATCGGCAAGACCGCCGCCAGTACCGCGCTGCTGCACGCGCTGCGCCGGCGCGGCCTGCGCGCGGTCGGCATGAAGCCAGTGGCCAGCGGCAGCCACGATCTGGGGCAGGGCCTGCGCAACGACGACGCCCTGGCATTGCGGGCCGCCAGCCTGCCGGTGCCGGACTATGCCGATCTGAACCCCTACGCATTGCGCCAGCCGTTGGCGCCGGAGCTGGCGGCGGCAGAAGATGGCGTGCGCATCGAACTGGCACCGATCGTGGCGGCCTTCGAACGCCTGCGCGCACAGGCCGACGTGGTGGTGGTCGAAGGCGTGGGCGGCTGGCTGGCGCCGCTGTCGGCGCAGCTGGACCAGCTTGATCTGGTGCGAGCACTGCGGCTGCCGGTGGTGCTGGTGGTCGGCCTGCGCCTGGGCTGCGTGAACCACGCGCGGTTGACCGCGCAATCGCTGCAGGCCTGCGGCGTGGACTGCGTGGGTTGGATCGGCAACCACATCGATCCGTCGATGCAGCGCCAGGATGAGAACTTCGCGACCTTGCAGCAGCGCCTGCCGATGCCCTGCTGGGGACGGCTGCCGCATCTGCCGGGAGCCGGTGGCGAAGCGTTGAGCATGTACCTGCACGACGCGTGAGGGTAGCGCCGGGCCATGCCGGGCGAGCGTGCAGCGCGGTAAGCAGAGAAGCCGCCGGGCATGGCCCGGCGCTACCGATCCATCAACGCGCCACCAGCGCCCGCGCGATCGCACCCAACCGTTCCACCGCACCGATGAAGCGCGCGTCCAGGGTCTGGCAACACGACAACCGCAGGCAATGCCGGTACCGCGCGCCACGCGAATACACCTGGCCCGGCATGAACACGATGTCCTCCGCCAGAGCGCGCTCGAACAGTTCACGGGTGTCCACGCCCGGCAGCTCCAGCCACAGCAGGAAGCCGCCCTGCGGCTCGGTGGCGCAGGTGCCGGCGGGGAAGTGCTCGGCGACCAGCTGCCGCAGGCGACCGACCTGCTCGCGGTACAACCGGCGCATGCGATGCAGGTGGTGCTCGTAACTGCCTGCTTCCAGGTAGGCGGCCACCGCATCACCGAGCAGTTGCGGTTCGCCGCCGGTGGACTGGAATTTGAGCAGCGCGATGCGTTCGGCGAAGCGTCCGCCATCGAGCCAGCCGATCCGGTAGTCCGGTGCCAGCGTCTTCGAAAAGCCGCCGACCACCATCACCCAGCCATCGCGGTCGAACGCCTTCAGCAAGGGTGCCGGCGGCTCGCAGAACTGCAGTTCGGCATACACCGCGTCTTCGATCAGCGGCAGCTGGCGTGCGTTGACCAGCTCGGCCAGGCGTCGCTTGTCGGCGATCGGCATCGTGCAGCCCAGAGGGTTGTGTACGGTCGGCATCACCACCAGCGCCGCCAGCGGCGTGTGCTCCAGCAGTGCGTCCAGCGCATCCACGTCCAGGCCGCGCTGCGGATGGGTGGGCAGTTCGATCGGCTGCAGGCCGAGCGTGGTCAGCAAGGGATACAGGTTGAAGTACGAGGGCGCTTCGATGCCGACGGCATCACCGGCCTGGGTGACCGCGCGCAGGGCCAGCTGCAGCGCCTCCATCGCGCCATGGGTCAGCAGCAGGCGCTCGGCATGGGTATGCAGGCCCAGCCGGGGCCCACGCCGCACGATCTGCGCCAGCAGGCGCTGCGAACCGTTGGGGCGGGCATAGGTTTCCACGGTCTGCTGGCCATGTCGCAGCACCTGTGCGGTATGCCTTGCCAGCTGCGCACCCGGGTAGAACTGTCGTCCGCGCGGGCCGGCAAAGGCCAGGTCGACCACACCGGGGCGGCGCTGTGCTTCCAGCACGCGAGCCATCAGCACCTGCTGTAACGGCGCAGTGGGTGCTGACGGTGCATCGCGCAGCGATCGCTGCGGCGCCGACAGTCGCGGCGCGACTTCGAAGCCGGCCTTCGGCCGTGGAATGACCAGTCCGGCGTCTTCCAGCTGGCGATAGGCCGCAATCACGGTGTTCAGGCTGAGCTGGCGCTGCGAAGCCATCTGCCGCAGCGACGGCAACCGGCTGCCGACCGGCAGGCGCCCGCCGTGGATGGCTTCAGCCAGCTCGTCCGACAGCCGCTGGTAGCGGGGTGGGATCATCGTGGTGGTGTCTTCTGTATCCATCGACTCGACCCGCATCTGGCTCTGTACCCATGATGCCGACGAGCCTAGCATGTCGTTGTCGGCCGGGCCTGATCGGGGCCGGGTCGATACTTCCCAAGCGCACGGCCCTGTGGCCGTGCGTCTTTTTTTGTTGTGTGTAGAGCTGAGCCCATGCTCGGCTGCTCTTCCGCCAACAGCAGCCGAGCATGGGCTCGGCTCTACAGAAGAGGGGGGTCACCGCATCGGCACCAGCGCCGGATCGCGGCGGTACAACGCCGGGAACTGCTTGCCGAGCGCGGCCAGCTTGGGCGCGTCGTAGTAGCGGATGTACGCGGCCTGCGGGAAGTTGCTCATGTAGTTCTGGTGGTAGCTCTCGGCGGGGTAGAAGCGCTGGCCACTGCCCACCTGGGTAACGATCGGCGCACGGTAGCTGCCGGCCTGGCCAAGCTGACCGATGTAGGCACGGCTTGCTGCCTGCTGGCGCGTGTCATCGACGAAGATCGCCGAGCGGTACTGGCTGCCGTGATCGGGCCCCTGGCGGTTGAGCTGGGTCGGGTCGTGCACCACCGAGAAGAACACCTGCATCAGCTGTCCATAGCTGACCTGGCGCGGGTCGTAGTCCACCTTCACCGCTTCGGCGTGGCCGGTGCGGCCACCGCTGACGCGCTCATAGCGGGCATCGGTGGCACTGCCTCCGATGTACCCGGACACCGCGTTGCTCACCCCTTTGACGTGCTGGAACACGCCCTGCACGCCCCAGAAACACCCACCGGCGAAGACCACGCTGGCGTGGCTGGCGTCATCGCGGAACGCCGCATCGCCGCTGGGCGCAGGCAGCGCCTGCACCTGCGTCGTGGGCTCGGCCGCTGCGGCCACCGCACCGCGGTCCACCAGCAGTACACCCGCCACCAGCGCGGTGGCAACCAGGCCGGCGACGCCCTGTTCGAAGGAGAGTTTCATCATGTGCTCCCGGTTCAACCGAAGGTGAAGGCGTAGGCCTGCACGCCTGCGTCGAGGAATTCGATCTCGAAACGATGCGGACCGATCGTGCCGCGCTGGCGGATCAGCTGGTACAGACGGTGTTCGTTGACGGTGCCGGTGCCATCGGCCGCCACATCGGCGCCGGCATCGGCCGCTGGCAGTGGCTTGCCATCAAGCAGCACGCGGAAGCGCACCGGCGTTCCGTCTTCGCCCGGTGCCAGCACCAAGTGCAGGTCCCGGGCATGGAACTGGAAGGCGATGCGGCCGCCAGCCTGCTGCAGCTGTGCCGCTTCATCGTTGACCCGCCACTGTCCGGACAGGCCCCATTGGTTCAGCGCCAGGGTGGATGGCAGCGTGTAGCCGAATGCTGCGTCGGCGCGCTGCCCGCCCGGTGAGGCGAACTGCTCGGCACGTGCGTGGCCCAGGTAGGTTTCCGGCGAGCGCAGGTTGCCCATGTCGGCCTGCGTGGCTACGCCCTGCAGGTCGGCCGCAGCGGGGTCTGCAGGCGGGGGCAGGTCGGTCTGCCCGGCTTCCACCAGCAGGCGGCGGATCACCTGTTCGGAGTGCGCGTAGTTGCCCTCGCCGAACTGATGGCCGCGGATGTTGCCCTGCGCGTCGATGAAGTAGTGCGCCGGCCAGTAGCGGTTGTTGAACGCGCGCCAGATTGAATACTGGTTGTCGAGCGCGACCGGGTACTCGACCTTCAGCTGCTGCACGGCCTTCATCACGTTGCGCGGGTCGCGCTCGAACGCGAACTCCGGCGTATGCACGCCGACCACCACCAAACCATGGTCGCGGTAGCGCTGCGCCCACTCGTGCACGAACGGCATCGCACGCAGGCAGTTGATGCAGGAGTAGGTCCAGAAATCGATCAGCACCACCTTGCCGCGCAGCTGCTCAGCAGTCAGCGGCGGGCTGTTGAGCCAGCCGGTGGCGCCGCTCAGCGAAGGCAGTGTGCCTTCCACTGGCAGCGGCGCGCCTGCCTGCCCAGCCGCCATCATCATCATTGGCGGTGCTGCTGGTTGTGCGTCGGGCACGGCATCCAGCAGGCCCTGTTCGATGCGTGCGGTACTGACCGCGGACAGACGGGTCAGCAGGCCGGTGTCCCAGCCCAGGCCGATCGCCACCACCGCCAGCAGCGCGGCCACACCCAGCACCCGGCGCACCACATTACCCAGCCCGAGCCGGGCCTGCAGGGCACGGAACACGCGGCCGCCCACCCACACCGCCAGCGCCAGCGCGGTGACTGCGCCCAGCGCGTAGGCCAGCAGCAGCGAACTGGTGCCGACGCTGGCACCGTTCAGGGCGGCGCCGGTCAGCACCAGGCCGAGAATCGGGCCGGCGCAGGGCGCCCACAGCAGGCCGGTGGCGATGCCGATCAGCAGGGAAGCCCAGGCGCCGCCACGGCCGGCCGCATCAGCAGCGTCGGCACGCGCGCTCAGCCGCGCACCGATGCGCTGGAACGGCGCCAGCAGATGGTCGGCCAGGGTCGGCCACAGCAGCGCGATGGCGAACACGGCCATCAGCACCAGTGCCACCCAGCGGCCGATCTGGTTGGCCTGCGCCACCCACTGGCTGCCGACCGCCGCCAGGCTGGCAACCACGGTGAAGGTCAGCGCCATGCCCAGCAGCAGCGGCAGGGTGCTGCGCAGGAAAGGACGGTCGGCGCGTGCGAACACGAACGGCAGCACCGGCAGGATGCACGGGCTGAGCAGGGTCAGCACGCCCCCGAGATAGGCAAGCAGCAACAGCAGCATCATCACGCTCCCGAAGTGGGGGAAGAACCCAGCGGCACGCGCCAGCCGCCAGCGGCGTCCTGTTGTGCAGCCCCGGGAATGAACGCCATCGCGGCGCCGTTCATGCAGTAGCGCAGTCCGGTCGGACGCGGGCCGTCGTTGAACACATGGCCGAGGTGGCCGCCACAACGACGGCAATGTGCCTCCACCCGCAACATGCCGAAGGTGGTGTCACGGTCCTCGCCGATGGCGTTGTGCAGCGGCGCCCAGAAGCTGGGCCAGCCGGTGTGGCTTTCGAACTTGGTGGACGACGAGAACAGCGGCAACGCGCAGCCGGCGCAGGCGAACGTACCTTGCCGGTGTTCCTTGTTCAGCGGGCTGCTCCAGGGGCGTTCGGTGGCCTGCTGGCGCAGCACGGCGTACTGCGCCGGGCTCAGCAGCCGACGCCACTCGGCATCGCTGCGGGTCACCTCGAACTGTCGCGAAGGCCGTGCCTCGGCAGCGGCGGGGGCAGCGCGGCTGCATGCGCCCAAGCCCAGCAGGCCGGCGGCGGTGACAGCACCGCCCAGGCCCAGCATATGGCGGCGGGTGAGGGACATGGCGGACTCCTGGAAGGGGCGACGGGGCCATGCTGCGCCCCCTCCGGTCAACGAATCCTCACGCAGGATTCAATTTTTCGTGAGGTATCCACGCCGCTCCCGCGCCACAATGCGGGCAGCCTCCCCACTGGCCCGAAGCTGCCGATGTCCGCCAAACGTGTCCTGATCGTTGAAGACGATGCCCATATCGCCGACCTGCTGCGCATGCACCTGGGTGATGAGGGCTATGAAGTCGCGCACGCCGCCAGCGGCGATGCCGGCCTGCGCCTGATCGAACAGGAAGGCCCGTGGGATGCGCTGGTACTGGACGTGATGCTGCCGGGCGTGGATGGCCTGCAGGTCTGCCAGCGTGCACGCGCGATGGCGCGCTATGTGCCGATCATCATCATCAGTGCGCGTGGCAGCGAAACCCAGCGCATCGTCGGCCTGGAACTGGGCGCGGACGACTACCTGGCCAAGCCCTTCTCGATGCCGGAGCTGGTGGCACGCGTGCGTGCGCTGCTGCGCCGCGCCGAAGCCATGGCACAGAACGCGCGCATCGATGCCGGAGCGATCGAACTTGGTGGGCTGCGCCTGGACCCGGTCGCGCGTACTGCCGCCGTTGATGGCAATGCACTGGAACTGACACCGCGTGAGTTCGAACTGCTGCTGTTCTTCGCCCGCCACCCGGACCAGGTCTTTGCGCGGATGGAACTGCTCAACCAGGTCTGGGGCTATCAGCACGATGGTTACGAGCACACGGTCAACACCCACATCAACCGCCTGCGCAGCAAGATCGAAACCGACCCGGGCAATCCACGGCGTCTGCTGACGGTATGGGGGCGCGGCTACAAGCTGGTCGACCCGGCCGGGGCGGCAGCATGATCAAGCCGAACCTGTGGCAGAAACTGGCGCTGGTGATGTCGGCGCTGATGCTGACGTGCTGCATGGCGCTGCTGGCCTGGCAGATGCGCACCAATACCCGCCATGAGCAGGAAGTGGTGCAGCGCCTGTCGCTGGGGTTGGCCGAGCACATCGCCCAGCGCAGTGAGCTGATGGACACCAGCGGCATGCGCGACGCGGCGGTGCGCGCTTTGTTCGGCCAGCTGATGGCGGTCAACCCCAGTGTCGAGGTGTACCTGCTGGACGACCAGGGCCGCATCCTCGGCCACGATGCGCCCAGCGGCCACCTGATGCGCAGCCAGGTGGACGTGGCGCCGCTGCGGCGCCTGCTGTCCGGCGCGGCGCTGCCGATCCTCGGTGACGATCCGCGCAGCACGGATGGCCGCAAGGTGTTCAGTGTCGCGCCGCTGGTGGTGCAGGGGCGGCAGGCCGGCTACGTGTACGTGGTGCTGGTGGGCGAACACCGGCAGATGCTGGCCGATGACCTGGCCGCCGGCAGCCAATGGCACACCACGCTGTGGTCGGTGCTGTTGATAGGCGGGCTGGGCCTGCTTGCCGGCCTGGTGGCCTTCTATTGGGTGACCCGGCCACTGCGCCAGGTCACCCGGCGCATACAGGCCTTCGACATCGACGCACCGACGCCGCTGCCCGCACCGGTACCGCTGCGCGCGGGCGAGCGCGATGAGCTGAAGATCCTCGAACATGCCCATGCACAGATGGCACAACGGCTGGGCGAACAGTGGCAGCAGCTGCGCCAGCAGGACCTGCAGCGCCGCGAACTGGTGGCCAACATCTCGCATGACCTGCGTACGCCGTTGTCCTCGCTGCACGGTTACCTGGAAACGCTGGCGCTGAAGGAAGCCACGCTGTCGCCGCAGGAGCGCCGTCGCTATCTTGGTATCGCGCTGGCGCAGAGCGCCAAGGTCGGTCGTCTTGCCCGGGCACTGTTCGAACTGGCGCGGCTGGAGCACGGTGAAGTGCGGCTGGAGTGGGAAGTATTCGCGCTGCCGGAACTGTTGCAGGACGTGCTGCAGAAATTCGAACTGGCCGCGCAGGCACGCGGGCAGCGCCTGCATGCTGAGTTCCCGCCGGGTCTGCCGCTGGTACGCGCCGATCTCGGTCTGGTGGAGCGCGTGCTGACCAACCTGCTCGACAACGCGCTGCGGCATGCGCCGGACGGTGGCCGCGTGCAGGTGCAGCTGTCGGCGCTGCCCGACAGTGTGCAGGTCGCCGTGCAGGACGATGGCCCTGGCGTGCCGCCGACGCTGCGTGGGCAACTGTTCCAGGCACCGGCCGCACTGGGCGCGCAGCGTGGCGAAAACGGCGGGCTCGGCCTGCTGATCGTGCAGCGCATCGTGCAGTTGCATGGTCGTCGTATCGAGCTGCGCGAAAGCGAACAGGGCGCGCTGTTCGTGTTCGCCTTGCCACGCGCGGATGCGGAGACCAACTAGACGTCTTCTGCCGGTGGCGCGACACCGCTTTCCATCGGCAGCAGCAGCCGGATGCAGGCGCCACCGAGCGCCGAATCGGCCACTTCCACGTGGCCACGATGCTTGTCCGCCACCACCTGCACCAGCGCGAGCCCCAGCCCGAAACCCGGGCTGGCCTGGTCCAGCCGCACGTACGGCTGCAGCACCTGGCTGCGCAGTTCGACGGCGATGCCGGGGCCGTCGTCTTCCACCTGCAGGCACAACCATCCCTCGTTGAGCGTGCTGACGATGCGGATCTGCCGGCGCGCATAGCGCAGCGCATTGGCCAGCAGGTTGCGCAGTGCCAGTTCCAGCATGTGCCGGTTGACGTTGACCAGCCCTGCCGGTGACAGGTCCAGCTGTACCGGTATCGTCAGTGGCGCGAACTGGTCGACCACCCCGCGCACCAGCGCGGCCAGCTGCAGGCGCTGGCGGGTGAGCTGATGGCAGCGGCCGAGTGCGGCGTATTCAACGCCAGCGTCGGTCAGGTGCTGCAGGCGGTCCACATCAATGCGCAGCCCGGACAGCGCATCGCGCTGGGCGTCGTCCAATCCGGTGTCTTCCAGATCGGCCAGGCCGAAACGCATCCGCGCCAGCGGTGTACGTACTTCGTGCGCCACCGCCTGGGCCAGCACGCGCTGGCTTTCCAGCAGCAACTGCAGCTGTTCGGCCATGTGGTTGAACGCCTTGGCCAACGGCCGCACCAGCGCGGTACCGGCGCGCGGCGCACGGCTGTCGAGCTGGCCATCGCGCATCCGTCGCGCGGTCTGCGCCAGCTGCGAGACATCGCGCCACAGCCGGTAGACCATCACGTACATCGGCAACGCCACCGCCACCATCAGGATCAGCAGGATGATGGCCACGCCGGAGGCCTCGCTGTCCTGCCAGCCTTCCTCGGGCAGGGCCTGGTCCAACGGTCCCAGGATCAGCGCACTGCTGCTGTTGCCGACGCGCTGCAGGCTGCGCATGCTGTCCAGCTCGATCTGCACGTGTCCGTTGAGCAAGCCCTTGCGCTGTTTCGCCGGCAGTATCGCGGCAGCCTCGGTCAGCGGCATCAGCTGCAGCGGATAGGCGAAATCGCTGTCCAGCTGTTGTGCGAGGGCTGGCCACTGCGCCGGCGGCGTTTCGGCGAAGCGATGTTGCAGCATCGCATGCGGGCCGCGCATTTCCGCCTGCAGGCTGGCCTCGGTGCGGTCTTCCAGCAGCGCATCCCAGGCCCACAACCCGAGCACGATCAGCAGCAGGTGGGCGACCAGGAAGCCGATGCCGTAGCGCAGGAAGTGGAAGGCGTGGCCACGCATGGCCGACGATGGGTGCTTCATCCCCATGCCGATCGGCTGAACAGGTAACCACGGCCGCGCACGGTCTTGATCCGCTCGGGCTGTTCCGGGTTGTCGCCCAGCTTGCGCCGCAGGCGCGAGATGCGCGCATCGATGGAGCGGTCCAGGCCATCGAAGGCGATGCCGCGCAGGCCGCGCAGCAGCGCATCGCGGTCGAGGATCTGGCCCGCGTTGCCGGCCAGCAGGAACAGCAGGTCGAATTCGGCGGTGGTCAGCTCCAGCAGGCGACCCTGCAGGTGCACGTTGCGGGTGGACGGATCGATGCTCAGTTCACCGAAGCGCAGGGCGCCATCGCGTGGCTCGACCCGGCGGTGGCGGCGCAGATGGGCACGCAGCCGGGCCAGCAGCACCCGCGGTTCGATCGGCTTGCCGATGTAGTCGTCGGCGCCAAGTTCCAGCCCCAGCACCTGGTCGATGTTGTCGGTACGGGCGCTCAGCACGCAGATGATCCCGTCATAGTGGGGCCGGATCTGTCGACACACTTCGAAACCATCCTGGCCCGGCAGGCCGATGTCGAGCAGGACCAGCGCCGGCTTTTCGCTGAGGATCCGGGCGATCGCGCGCTGGCCGCAGCGCTCATGGGCGACCTGGTAACCGTGGCGCTGCAGGTAGTCGCTGACCATCGTGCCCAGCCGAGCGTCGTCTTCAACCAGTACGATATCCAGCATTTACAAGGCCTCCGGGGTGCTTCCGTACCGCCGTGGCACGAGCGCGGCGATGCTATCCCAGCTGTCGGGCCGCCCGGGTCCCGGAGGCGGGCGCCATTCAGCCGGGGTTGCTGGCGCACGGGCCGGGCCTCAGACCGGGCAACGACTTGGCTGCAGCGTAGCAATCGCGGCGTTACAAAACGTTACGCAAGGCGTGCCTGCGGTGACGGTCGCTGACAGCGCTACGACTGACGTGGCGCTCGGCGGGGCCGAGCATGGCAGCTCTCCCCATCCGCGTGCCGCCCTCATGCCGTCCGCCTCCTGCCCCGTGCTTTCCCTTGATTGCCATTGCCATGGAGGCCAGCGATGAGCGGCGTGGTCGGGGCCTGGCTGCCGCCGGCCGACGACGAGCAGCTGCTGCAGCAGCTGGCGCCGATGCTGCGGGCGCTGCAGCAGCGCGGCCGCGGTCGCATCGGTTACTGGACCGATGCCGACGCAGGACTGGCCCTTGGTCATTGCCGCGCGCCGACCGACATGCCGTTGCAGCCGCTCAGTTCCAGCTGTGGGCGCTACGTGCTGTGCCTGGATGGCCGCATCTACAACAGGGCGGTGCTGCAGTCGCAGCTGCGCGATCTGCCGCGCAGCTGCACCGATGCGCGCCTGCTGCTGCAGGCCATCGTCGAGTGGGGCGTGCAGCGAGCGCTGTCGCACATCGAAGGGGCGTTTGCGTTCAGCGTCTGGGACCGCCATGCGCATGAACTCTGGCTGGCGCGCGACCCGGTCGGCGAACGACCGTTGTATTACGGGTGGTACCAGGGCCAGTTCCTGTTCGCTTCGGAGTTGAAGGCGCTGCAGGCCTTCGCCGGGTTCGCTCCCAGCATCGACCAGGATGCATTGAGCCTGCTGCTGCGCCATGACTATGTGCCCGCGCCGCATACCATCTATCGCGGCATCCACAAGCTGGTGGCCGGGGCGATGCTGCGCGTGGACCTCAACGACCATGCCGCCGGCGGATCAACGCAGGCGACGCAGGGAGGCCATCGCTACTGGTGCGCGCGCGATGCGATGCAATCCGCGCTGCAGCGGCCGTTGCAGCCGGCGCCCAGCCTGGAACAGGCCACCGACCAGCTGGAGGTGGTGCTGCAGCAGGCGATCGCCGTGCGCATGCATTCACCCGTGGCCTGCGGTGCGTTCCTGTCCGGTGGCACCGATTCGTCGCTGGTGGTGGCGATGATGCAGGCGCAGTCGGCGTTGCCGATCGAAGCATGGACGGTGGGTTTCGACGATCCCGGTCACGACGAGAGCGAATGGGCCTCGCAGGTCGCACGCCACCTGGGTGTGCATCACCACCTGCACAGGATGGACAGCCGGCAGGGTCTGGATCTGCTGCAGCGCTTGCCGCAGGTCTGGTGCGAGCCGTTCGCCGATGCCTCGCAGTTGCCCACCCTGCTGGCCAGCGAGCTGCTCGGCGCGCGCAAGCCGGTGGCACTGACCGGCGACGGCGGCGACGAGCTGTTCTTCGGCCATCCCAGCTATGGTCGCGCGTTGCGCAATGCGCGCCTGTGCGGTGGCCTGCCGGACTGGGTGCGTGATCTCGCGCGGCGTGGCAGCAGCCGCTTGAACGTTGAGCGGGGGCGTCTTGGCGGTTGGCGGGCACTGGTGGCCGAAGTGGCCGCCAACGATGTGGAGGGGCATTACCTGCAGCGCGTCACCCGCTGGCGGCAGCCGACCCAGGTGGTATTGGGCGCACGCGAGCCGGCGACGATCTTCCAGCAGCAGGACACCGCATTGCCGGCAGAAGCGCGCATCCAGCTGCTGGATTTCCGCATGGATCTGGCCGAGGGCATTCTTGCCAAGGTCGACCGCGCCGGCATGGCGGCCGGCGTGGAAACGCGCTCGCCCCTGCTGGACATGGAGGTGGTGCGCCTGGCCTGGCGCCTGCCGCAGCACCTGAAGTATCACGACGGTGAGCACAAGCGGATCCTCAAGCATCTGCTTTCGCGCTACCTGCCCGCGCCGCTGGTCCATCGTCCCAAGCGTGGATTCGGCCCGCCGATGGCGCGCTGGCTGGCTGGCCCACTGCGTGACTGGGCGGAAGCGCTGCTCGATCCGCAACTGCTGCGCAACCAGGGCTGCTTCGATGCGGTGCGCGTGCGCGCGATCTGGGAGGCGTTCCTGCGCGGCGAGCGCAAATGGCATACGCACCTGTGGAACGTGTTGATGTTCCAGGCGTGGTACCAGCATTGGCACGGGAATCGCGGGCGCTGAGTATTCCTTGCGCGACGAACTCATTCTGCGCGGCGCAGGGCGGAGGCCCTTGCGTGCGAATGTCCTCCGGCGCCGGCCTGTGGCCGTCACCTCCCCCTTTACTTCGCACGCAAGGGCCTCCGCCCTGCGTCCGGAGCTCGTCGGCGTCTCATTGAAGGGCCGTCGCGAGCGCTGCATCTGCGCGCCGCAAGCCGAGCCTCGTCGGGGCGGGTAGGGGTCTGGGCAAAGTAAAGGAGGAGGTGGCGGCCAACGGCCGGCGCCGGGGGACATTTGCCCAGGCCCCTACCTGCCCCGACGGGGGCCCTTCAGCTCGCAGAGACCCGGACGAAGACGCGCTCCAGCCAGACGCCAGGCAAAAAAAGACCCGGCAGAGGGAGGGATCTGCCGGGTCCGGATTGCATGGGGGGAGGGACCCATGCAATGAGCGTGGGCGTAGCGCCAGTGGCTGTTGCCAGTCGCATCCGCCGTGCATTTGCGTTGATGCAATGCAGCATACGCCGATCATGCGGCATTGCAACAAAAATCATGAAGGCGCCGTTTCCGGCGCCTGGATTCCTTTCAGATCAATGGGTTGATCAGGCAGCAGGGCCGCGGTAGCGGCAGCCCGAGGTGCAGGTTTCGTGCACGGTGATCTCGCTCAATGCCGGCAGGGTGGGCTTGAGCTCGTTCCAGATCCACACCGCCAGATTCTCGCTGGTCGGGTTCTCCAGGCCGGGGATGTCATTGAGGTAGTGATGGTCCAGGCGGTCGTAGATCGGCTGGAACGCCGCCTTCACGTCGCCGAAATCCATGATCCAGCCGGTCTGCGCACCCGGCTCGCCCTCCACCTTCAGTTCCACCCGGAAGGAGTGGCCGTGCAGGCGCGCGCATTTGTGCCCCGGCGGCACGTTGGGGAGGCGGTGCGCCGCCTCAAGCATGAAGACTTTGAAGATTTCCATGTCGCGATTGTACGCCGCAGGCGCCCGATCAGCCCGGTCCCGCGTTGCCCTTCCGTGAGGAAATTCTTTTCATCCGGATGAAGAGATGATAGCTTCTCTTATATCCGTATGAAGAGATGTTATTGGCCGCAGCCCGGCCAGGCATGGATTACTGCGGAACTTACCTCGTCCTTCCACTACCTCCCCCACATCGTCATGCCCCAGCACACCCTGCTCGTGGCGGCCCTGGCCGTCGCTCTGGCCGCGCCTTTGTCTGCCGCCGCCGAAACCACCGCCGACGCCAGCGGTGAAGCCAGCACCCTGGCTGCCGTGCGTGTCACCGGTTCCAACATCAAACGCGCCGATACCGAAGCCTCCAACCCCGTGCAGGTGATCGGCCGCCAGCAGCTGGAACAGACCGGCAAGGCCACCGTGGCCGATGTGCTGCGCTCGATCTCGGCCAACACCGGCAACGCCAGCAACGAGACCACCAACAACGGTTGGGCATCGGGCTCGGCCGGCATCGGTCTGCGCGGCCTCTCGCAGAAGAACACGCTGGTGCTGCTCAATGGTCGTCGCCTGGCCAACTACGGCTTCCCGGCCGGCGGCCTGTCGGACACCTTCGTCGATCTCAACGCGCTGCCGCTGGTGGCCGTCGAACGCATCGAAGTGCTCAAGGACGGTGCATCTGCGGTGTACGGCAGCGATGCGGTGGCCGGCGTGGTCAACATCATCACCCGGCAGAACTTCGAAGGCGCCGAGATCGGCGGCAGCTTCGGTGGCGCCGACCAGGGCGGCCTGCACGAGCAGAACCTGAAGTTCGTCGGTGGTCTGGGCGACATCGACAAGGATGGCTACAACATCCTCTTCAGCCTGCAGGCCTACAACCGCGAGCGACTGGACCAGGACGAGCGCAACCTGACCAAGAGCGGCATCTACAGCGACCAGCCCGGCGGCCGCTGGAACGGTTGGTCGGCCAAGGGCGCGCGCTACCTCGTCAACGGTACGTCGGTGCCGATGCTCGATGCCAACGGCAACTGCCCCACCGGCACCACCCGCGTGGCCAGTGCACCGATCGACGGTCTGGCCGGTGACACCTGCGGCTTCAACCAGGCCCCGTTCACCACCCTGATTCCCTCGACCAAGCGCTACCAGGCCTACGCCAACGGCACCTTCCGCCTTGGCGACAACGTCGAAGCGTTCGGCGAAGTGCTGTACAGCCAGATCAAGAGCGCTGCGTGGTTCGGCAGCAGCCCGTTCTTCACCCTGGAAAGCGGTCGCTTCGCACTGAACGCGCAGACCGGCCTGGCCGAGCCGGTGTCGTCCAACCTGCCGGCCAGCAATCCGTACAACCCGTACGGCCGCGCGATCCCGATCGAATACACCTTCTTCGACCTCGGCGGCACCATCAAGACCAACCGCTCCACTGCCTACCGCGGCGTGTTCGGGCTGCGTGGCAACACCGAGAAGTGGGACTGGGAAGTGGCCGCATTCGGTGCACGCAGCAGCGAGCGCGAAACCGTCTCCGGCGGCTTCGCCAACCGCTGGGCGCTGGCCAATGCGCTGGCGACCGGCAGCTACAACCTGCTGAATCCGGCGGCGACGCCGCAGTCGGTGCGCGATTCGATCAACATCGCCACCCTGCGTCCGGCCGAATCCAAGCTGCAGGGCATCGACGCGAAGATCTCCGGCAGTCTCGGCCACACCTGGGCCGGTGACATCGGTTTCGCTGCCGGTGCCGAATGGCGCCGCGAGAAGCTCGACTCGAACAACCCGTGGCAGATCGATGCCGGTCTGCAGGTGCGCCCGGCGATCGCCGAAGTGCATGGCGAGCGCAAGGTCAGCGCCGCCTATGCCGAGGTCAACGTACCGCTGGCTTCGACCCTGGAGCTGTCCGCCGCCGCCCGCGCCGATCACTACGATGACTTCGGCGACGCGTTCTCGCCCAAGCTCGGCCTGCGCTGGCAGCCGCTGGATTTCCTGCTGGTGCGAGCCTCGGCGTCGAAGGGCTTCCGTGCACCGTCGCTGTCGGAGAACTCCAACAGCACCAGCATCGCCTACGGCAGCGTGGTCGATCCGCGTGATCCGGACGTGCCGGGCTCGCGGCAGAACCCGACCTTCTTCACCGTCGGCAACAGCGACCTGAAGCCGGAGCGCACCAAGAGCGTGAACTTCGGCGTGGTGCTGTCGCCGTGGGCGAACACCAACCTGAGCATCGACTACTACCGCATCCAGCTGGACAACCTGGTCGGTACCAACAACACCCAGACCCTGGTCAACGACAACGTCGCCGGTGCCGTGCAGCGCGATGAGCGTGGCAAGCTGCAGGCGGTCTACAACCGCTACCAGAACCTGAGCGAGCTGAAGACTTCGGGCATCGACGTCGAGCTGCGCCAGCGCATCCCGACCACCGCCTTCGGTGACTTCACCGTGACCTCGGCCTACACCCACGTACGCGACTACCGGCGCCCGACCGTGGTCGGCGGCCCGTTGGTGGACTATGCCGGCAGCAACCTCGGCGCCACCCTGCCGAAGAACAAGGCCACCACCACCCTGGACTGGAAGTACAGCGACTACACCGCTGCGGTGACCTGGTACTACACCAGTGGCTACGACCAGAAGGCCAGCACCGCCGCTGCCGCGGTGCAGAGCCGCGTCGATGCCTACAACCAGTTCGATCTGTACCTGGGCTACACCGGCATCGAGAACCTGACCGTGTATGCCAAGGTGCAGAACCTGGGTGATAAGACGCCGCCGTACGACGCCTCGTTCCCGGGTATCCGCGCACCGTACGACTTCAGCCAGTACGACCTGCGTGGCCGCTACTTCACGCTGGGCTTCGATTACCGCTTCTGATCCACCCGCCGCGGCCGGCCACTCCGTGTGGCCGGCCGTGTTGCCATGTTTCTGGGGAGTCACCGTGTCCTTCCACCGCCGTGCTGTTTTCCCGCTGTTGCTTGCCGTCGCCACCGCCGTATCGCTGCCGTCTGCGGTGCATGCGCAGAGCGCCTATTTCTTCCCGCAGACCACCGATGCAGCGGCCTTCGATACCGCCATTCCCACGCCGGAGCAGTTCCTCGGCTATCCGATCGGCAGCCGTTACACCCGCCACGACCAGCTGGTGGCTTACTTCCAGGAGCTGGCCAAGCACTCGGACAGGATCAGCGTGCGCGAGATCGGCCGCAGCTATGAGGGCCGACCGCTGCTGATTGCCACGGTCACCGCTGCCGGCAACCACGCGCGGCTGGAACAGATCCGCCAGCAGCACGCGACCCTGGTCGATCCGGCGCAGCCGCGCAGCGCTGCCGGTGACAGCCCGGTGGTGGTGTGGCTGGGCTACAGCGTGCACGGCAACGAGACCTCCAGCGGCGAAGCGGCGATGCTGACCGCGTACTACCTGGTGGCCAACCGCAGCGCGGAAACGCAGCAGTGGCTGCAGCAGGCGGTGGTGTTGTTCGATCCGGCGCAGAATCCCGATGGCCGCGACCGCGCCGCCAACTGGCATAACGCCTGGGCGTCAGATCCGGCCTCGGCCGACCCGGCCGACAAGGAGCACGTCGAACCGTTCCCGCAGGGCCGCACCAACCACTACTTCACCGATCTCAACCGCGATTGGCTGGCGCTGACCCAGCAGGATTCGCGACCCAAGGTGGCGCAGTTCCACCAGTGGTACCCGAACGTGCAGATCGACTTCCACGAGATGGGCAAGGACAGCACGTACTACTTCGAGCCATCGCCGAAGAGCATGCATAGTCCGTTGATCCCTGCAGCGTCGTACGAGTTCAACAAGACCCTGGCCAAGTACCACGCCCAGGCACTCGATGCGCTGGGTTCGCTGTACTACACCGGTGAGAACTTCGACAATTTCTCGCCGGTGTACGGCTCGACCTATCCGGATTTCCACGGCGCGGTTGGTGTCACCGTCGAACAGGCCAGCTCGCGTGGTCGCGTGCAGGAATCGGTGAATGGCCTGCTGACGTTCCCGTTCACCATCCGCAACCAGGTTGCCACCGGCTTGGGCACGGTGCGCGGTGCGGTGACTGAACGCAGCGCCCTGTTCGACCTGCAGAAACAGTTCTTCCAGAGCGCGCTGAAGCAGGCCGCGCAGCAGCCGGTGAAGAGCTTCGTTTTCGGCGATGCGCATGATCCGGCATTGACCCGACGCCTGCTGGAACTGCTGTTGCTGCACAGGATTGAAGTGCATGCGCTGGATCGCGCCGTCACCGTTGATGGCCAGCGTTTCGAAGCAGGCAGTGCCTACGTGGTGCCGGTGCAGCAGGCGCAGTTCCGGCTGGTCCATTCGATCTTCGCCGAGACCCCGCCGATCAAGGGCGACGTGTTCTACGGCAGCACCAGCTATGCGATCGCCCCGGCCTACGGTGTGGCCTCTGCGGGCAGTCGCAGCCGCATCGACGGCGGCGCCCGCGCGCTCGAGGTTCCCGCGGTACAGGGCGGAGTGATCGGTGGTGAAGCGGGCTTCGCCTACGTGATCGACTGGCGCGACTACAACGCGGGCCGCGCACTGGCCGGCCTGCAGGCCAAGGGCTTGTCCACGCGTGCCACCTTCCAGCCGTTCACCGCCAGCACCGCACAGGGTGACGTGGCCTTTGCTGGTGGCAGCATCGTGGTACCGGTCGCCGGGCAGCCACTGCAGGGCGCAGCGCTGCAGGAAGCGGTCGCCGCCGCAGCGCGGGCAGCCGGCGTGCAGGTGCATGCGCTGTCCAGTGGCCGCAGCCGCGATGGCATCGACCTTGGCAGTGATGGCGTCAAGGCACTTCGCAAGCCCGCCGTCGCGCTGGTGATGGGCGAGGGCGTGGCAGCCACCGAAATCGGTTCGGCCTGGTTCCTGCTCGACCAGCATCTTCGCTTGCCGGCCAGCAAGCTGGACCCGCAGCAGCTGGGCAAGGTATCGCTGGACCGCTACACCACGATCGTGCTCTCCGGCGGCACCTACACGGGCATCGACGCAACCGCGGTAGCGGCATTGAAGCGCTGGATCCAGGCCGGTGGCTCACTGGTGACCTATGGCAGCGCTTCAAAGTGGGCGATCGAACAGAAGCTCGCCGACGGCGAGAAGCTGGGCAAGGAAGAGGACGCGGGAGACAGCGCGCGCCGCGCCTTCGGTGACCAGCGCGATATCGCCGCGATCGAGCGTGTCAGCGGCAACATCCTCAGCGCCGACGTCGACCCCAGCCATCCTTTGGCATTCGGCGTGCCGCGCCGGCAGCTGGCGATCAACAAGGAAAACACGGTCATCCTGCAGCCGAGCGCGAATGGGTTTTCCACGGTGGTGCGGATCGACGACACGCCGCGGGTGAACGGGTATCTGTCAGAACGCAATCGCAGTCGCGTGGCTGGCAGCGCGTGGCTGCTGGTGTCGGCGCAGGGGCAGGGCAACGTGATCCTGTTTGCTGATGATCCGGCGCATCGCAAGTACTGGCATGGCACCGACCGGTTGCTGATCAATGCGATCTTCTTCGGGAATCTGGTGAATCCGGCGAAAGCGCGGGGTTGAGGCATTACGCGCCGAACTGACGCTGGGATTGGGAGGACGGATGGGCCGCGCAGAACACGCCGCAAGTACGTCCCTGTAGGCTCGTAGGCGCCATCCATGGCGCCTGCGGTCCTGCGCAGCCCATCCGTCCTCCCCAGACAGTTTCCTGCGGGCGCGGATGCATCAAACCCAAGGCGGGAGCAAGGGCAAAAGCAAAAATCAAAAAGCAAAAAGCAAAAGCTGGAATTCCGGCTTTTGCTTTTGTCTTTGAATTTGAATTTGAATTTGAATTTGATCCTTCTTCTCCCGGCTACCCGGCGGGACAAGTAGGCGCTGGAAATGTCTGAAGCGCTGGGGAGCGGGGTCGGCGCAAAACCGCAGGCGCCATGGATGGCGCCTACGAGCCCCCATGGATGGGTTTACGGCGTGTTTTGCGCCGACCCCGCTCCCCAACGCCCACACAAAACCAACCGCCAGCTTTCACACCCGACAGCCAGCAACAAAAAAGGGACGACGCGTCAGCGTCGTCCCCGATAAGCAGCCCCCGCGCAGCGGGAGACGCCATCCCTGTCAGCTGGAATCAGCTGGCGCGACCGCCGCCGCCACCCTGGCCGCGGCCACGACCGCCACCCGTATTGGCACCGCCACCGCGACGCTGGCCCTGACCGGCACCTGCGCCCGCGCGCTGCTGGCCGTTGCCAGCGCCCTCGCGGCGGCCACCGCCGGCCTTCTTCGGGCCTGCATGTGCATGACGCGGCGCATCGCCGTGCGGACGGCGCGCGTGGGTCTTGCGCGGCACGCGCTCGCCGGTATCGGCCTCGGCCTTGCCCGGAGCACTGTTGCCCCAGCGGATCGGCGTCTGCAGCTCGAAGCCCGGCACATCGCGGATGTCCATGTCGCGGCCCAGCAGGCGCACGATCGCGCGCAGCAGCTTCACTTCATCCTGCGCAACCAGCGAAATCGCTTCACCGGTAGCACCGTTGCGGCCGGTACGGCCAATGCGGTGCACGTAGTCTTCGGCCACCATCGGCAGATCGAAGTTGATCACCTTCGGCAGCTCGTTGATGTCGATACCGCGCGCGGCGATGTCGGTGGCCACCAGCACGGTGACACGGCCGGCCTTGAAGTCGCCCAGCGCACGCAAGCGCTGGCCCTGGCTTTTGTTGCCGTGGATCGCCGCGGTCTTGATGCCGGACTTTTCCAGGAACGCGGCCAGCTTGTCGCTGCCGTGCTTGGTGCGGGCAAAGACCAGGGTCTGCTCGCGGCTGTCCTGCGCCAACAGGTGCAGCAGCAGGTCGCGCTTGCGGCTGGCGTCGACCGGATGCACCTTGTGGGTGATGGTTTCGGCCACGGTGTTCTTCGGCGTCACCTGGATCTGTTCCGGGTTGCGCATGAACTCCAGCGCCAACTGGCGGATGTTGTCCTCGAAGGTGGCCGAGAACAGCAGGGTCTGGCGGTTCTGCTTGGGCAGCTTGGCCAGGATGCGCTTGATCGAGGGCAGGAAGCCCATGTCCAGCATGCGGTCGGCTTCGTCCAGCACCAGCACTTCAATGCCGGACAGGTCGATGCTGCGACGCTCCAGGTGGTCGATCAGGCGGCCCGGGCAGGCCACCAGCAGGTCCACGCCGCGACGCAGGATGTCGAGCTGGTTGCCCATGCCGACGCCGCCGTAGATGCAGGCGCTGGGGATGCGCAGGTACTTGCTGTAGCCGCGCAGGCTGTCATGCACCTGGGTGGCCAGTTCGCGGGTCGGTGCCAGGATCAGCGCGCGCGGCTTGCGCGGGCCGGTGCGCACTTCCTGCGAAGCGGTGCCCAGGTGCTGCAGCAGCGGCAGGCCGAACGCGGCGGTCTTGCCGGTGCCGGTCTGTGCGCCGGCCAGCAGGTCGCGACCGGCCAGCACCAGCGGGATCGCCTGCTGCTGGATCGGGGTCGGGGTTTCGTAGCCCTGCTCGGCGAGCGCACGCAGCAGGAAGGGCGCAAGGCCCAGGGATTCAAAAGACATCGAGATTGCTCCAGGTACAGTTAACGCCTGTCCGAACGGACAGACGGGGGCAGATCAAACTGATCGGCTGACTCGGAGCGTTCCCGTGAACCGCGCTGCGAGAATTGGGTGCAGCCAACGCGAAGCGCAGGCTGGAATGCGTGACGAACGGCGTCGGAGTGGGGGCGGGCGATGGGGCGGACCCCTGTCGCCGGCGATCCCGGAGGGAAACGGACGGCCGCTGCAGACCCGCATAGTCTAGCGGAAGGATGAGACCTGACGCAAAACAGGCTGTTCAGGTTGGGGTTTCGGCAGGGCTGCGCCCTGCACCCGCCGAGGCCAAGGCAACAGCAACAGCAACGGCAACGGCAACGGCAAAAGCAACGGCAAAAGCCGGGTTCCTGTGGGATGGCGGGGTGGGTCCGGTTGCGGGGGACGCCGCAAGTACGTCCCTGTAGGCTTGGCCGCGGCATCCATGCCGCGGACACCCCCGCAACCGGACCCACCCCGCCTTCGACAGATTTCTGCTGCTGTTGGTGAGTGTCGACCTTGGTCGACACGTAGATCCACGCCATGCGTGGATTCTCTTCGTTCAATTGTCGAAATATTTGATTTCGATGGAGATCCATCCACGCATGGCGTGGATCTACCAACCGTGGTCGGGAAACTGTCGAGGGTGGGGCGGTGTGGGCCTGCAGGACCGTTGGCGCCATGGATGGCGCCATCGAGCCCCCACGGATGGGTTCACGGCGTGTCCTGCAGGCCCACACCGCCCCGCTCAACCCACAGAAAACCCAGAGCCGGCTGTTGCCGTTGCTCCGGCCGTTGCTTTGGCTTTGGCTCCGGCCTCTGCAGGTGCAGGGCGCAGCCCTGCCTGACACCCCCCACTACGGTAGGGTGAGGCGATGCCGCGCTGCAGCTTGGCTGCACCGGATATTTGATTACACTTGAAACTTGTTTGCCCACGACTCCGGACACCCACCATGAAGCTTGGTTCCTTGAAGGAAGGCGGCCGCGACGGCACCCTGATCGTCGTCTCGCGTGACCTGCGCCACGGCGTGCGCGCCACCGGCATCGCCGCCACCCTGCAGTTGGCCCTGGAGGATTGGAGCCATCTGGCTCCGCGCCTGAACGCCCTGTATGACTCGCTCAATGCCGGTGACGCCGATGGCGTGTTCGACCTGGACCCGCAGGCCCTGGCCGCGCCGATGCCGCGCGCCTATGAATTCGTCGATGGCAGTGCCTACCTGCCGCACGTCGAGCGCGTCCGTCGCGCCCGCGGCGCCGAGGTGCCGGAGAGCTTCTACAGCGATCCGCTGATGTACCAGGCCACCAGTGCCGGTTTCTACGGCCCGCGCGATGCGGTCAAGGTGGTCAGCGAGGACTACGGCATCGATCTGGAAGCAGAGATCGTGGTGATCACCGACGACGTGCCGATGGCCGCCACTGCGGAACAGGCGGCCAACCACATCCAGCTGATCGGACTGGTCAACGACGTCTCGCTGCGCAACCTGATCCCGGGCGAGCTGGCCAAGGGCTTCGGCTTCCTGCAGTCCAAGCCGCGCTCGGCGTTGTCGCCGGTGTTCGTCACCCCCGATGAGCTGGGCGCTGCCTGGCAGGACAGCAAGGTGCACCTGCCGCTGCTGACCCACATCAACGGCACGTGGTTCGGCGCGCCGGAAGCCGGTGTCGACATGCAGTTCAACTTCGCCCAGCTGGTCGCGCACGCGGCGAAGACGCGCCCGCTCAGCGCCGGCACCATCGTCGGCTCGGGCACCATCGCCAACGAAGACACCAGCAAGGGCGCGTCCTGCTTCGCCGAACAGCGCGTGGTGGAGACCCTGCGCGACGGCAAGCCGAGCACACCGTTCATGTCCTTCGGCGACGTGGTCCGCATCGAAATGCTCGATGCCGCCGGCAACAGCATATTCGGTGCGATCGAGCAGCGCATCGAACAGGCGGCCAAGCCCTGAGCATGGAGGCGGCGATGGAGATTCCGGTCGACGACGGCATCGTGCTGTACACCTACTGGCGATCCAGCGCCGCCTACCGCGTGCGCATCGGCCTGGCATTGAAAGGCCTGGCCTTCGAAGCACGACCGGTGCACCTTGTGCGCGAGGGCGGTGAGCAACACCATGACGGCTACCGCGGGCTCAACCCGCAGCAGCTGGTGCCGACGCTGTTGCATGACGGGCACGTGCTGACCCAGTCGCTGGCGATCCTGGAGTATCTGGAAGAGCGCTTCCCGCAGGTGCCGCTGCTGCCGGCCGACGCCGCTGGCCGCGCACGGGTGCGGGCGCTGGCGCAACTGGTGGCCTGCGACATCCACCCGATCAACAACCTGCGGGTGATGCAGTACCTGGAGCGCGATCTGCAGTTGCCGGCCGATGCACGCACGCAATGGACGCTGCACTGGATGGCCGAGGGCTTCGCGGCGATGGAGACGATGCTGGCTGCCAGCGCGGACACCGGCACGTTCTGCCACGGTGACCGCCCGGGTCTGGCTGACATCTGCCTGTTGCCGCAGCTGTACAACGCGCACCGCTTCGGTCTGGATCTGGCGCCGTACCCGATCCTCCGCCGGATCGAGACCGCCTGCCAGCAGCTGGACGCATTCACCGGTGCACGCCCGGAAAAGCAGATCGACGCCGCCTGACGTGCCGCTGTGCTCGCCGGGCATGGCCCGGCGCTACCGTTGTCTGTTGCCCCCTTCCAGCAGCTGCCGCAGGTCATCGCGGAACAGCCTGTAGGCGTCCTCGCGCCGCGCTTCATCCTTCTGCCGCAGCACCCAGGCCGGATGCACCGTGGCGTAACCACGGGTCCCATCGTCCAGCACGTGCCAGCGACCACGGTCGCGCATCAGGTTGAAGCCGCTGCCGAACAACGCGGTTGCTGCCGTAGCTCCCAGGCAGACGATCATCTGCGGTTTCACCCGTGCGATCTCGCCCTGCAGCCACGGCCGGCAGGCATGCACATGACGGCTCTCAGGACGCTTGTGCAGGCGCACCTTGCCGCGCCGTTCGTGGTGGAAATGCTTCACCGCGTTGGTCAGGTACAGCGTGCTGCGTTCGATGCCCAGTTCCTGCAGCGCGCGGTCCAGCAGCTTGCCGGCCGGGCCCGCGAAGGGGCGGCCACTCAGGTCCTCGACATCGCCGGGCTGTTCGCCCACCAGCATGATGTGTGCATCGGCACGACCTTCGCCGAACACGGTCTGGGTGGACGCCTCCCACAGCGGGCACTGCCGGCAGACGGCTGCTTGCTGGCGCAGTGCCTGCAGGCTGCCATCGTCCGCAGCGGCGTCAGTGGCATCGTTCTGCCGCGCTGGGATACGTCGTTGTGGTGCCTGCGCCGGCCGATCGTGCATCTCCTGCACGCGGTTGGCCGCATCGCGCACAAGGCCAGGCAACAGCTGTGCTTCGGGAAGGTGCTTCCAGTACCGGGTGGGCATTTCCTGCTGCATCATCCGCGTGTTGAGCCGCGCCGGATTGAAGATGCTGGCGTAGTAGGTCTGCCACAGCGTTTCGCGTGCGTCTTCGGCGGGGGCATCCTGGCGGGTGCCGCCATCACCGAACCATAGAGCGCTGCCATCCCACTGCACGCTGCGCGTGGGCGTCAGGATCGCCCAGCGCATGCCGGCGAAACGGCGGGCGAAGAACGGTGCAACGCGGTCGACGATGTTGTGATCGGGCTCGAACCAGGCGATGAACGCGTCGGTCTCGCCGGGCACCTCGCGGAAGCGCACGAAGGCCTTCATCTTGTGCGTATCGCGGCGCACCGCCTGCGCCAGCGCCAGCAAACGCAGCACATCGGCATCGGCCGGATTGGACAGCACCGTGCGTTCGCCGTGGGTGATGCGCCACAACAGGCGGTACAGCAGCGGCAGGCGCTGCGGATCGCGATGGCACAGGCAGGTTGCGGCCAGTTCCACGAAGTCGCGTGGCACGTTCGGTGCGGTGGCGCCAGCGGGCAAAGGCGCCTGCTGCACCGCCGGCGCATCCAGCAATGACGCCTCGGTACCGGCGATCCAGTCCAGCTGTTCAGGGCGCACGCCGCGCAGCAACGCCTCCCGCGCCGCGTTGCGCCAGGCGTCCAGTGACCACGGCGGGTCGACCCGCAGCGACCAGCGCTGCAGCTCAGGCAGCGGGTGCGGCATCGAACAGCGAGCCCTGGCGGGGTGGTGGGGCCAGCTTCGCGCGCAGTGCTGCCGGATCGTCCAGCGCGCTGCGCGGATGGTGGTCGGCCAGCTGCACGAACGGCAGCAGCTTGCTCATCGGCGCCTTCAGCCGGGCGACGTCGGCCACCCGCAGGCGACCGTGACGGCGCGCCATCAGCACGCGCTTGACGTTGCGCACGCCCAGCCCGGGCACCCGCAGCAGCAGCTCCTTCGGTGCAAGGTTCAGGTCCACCGGGAAGCGCTCCGGATGCCGTATCGCCCACGCCATCTTCGGATCGATGTCCAGGTCCAGCATGCCGCCCTGGGTGGTGTCGGTGATCTCCTCCACGCCATAGCCGTAGAAGCGCAGCAGCCAGTCGGCCTGGTACAGCCGGTGCTCGCGCTGCAGCGGCGGCGGTTGCAGCGGCAGCTGGCGGCTCGCATCGGGAATCGGGCTGAAGGCGGAGTAATACACCCGGCGCATGCGGTAGTTGCCGTAGAGGCTGTCGGCGCTGGTCAGGATCTGCTGGTCACTGGCACCGTCGGCGCCGACGATCATCTGCGTGCTCTGCCCGGCAGGGGCGAAGCGGGGCGGGCGAGGGCGTGCGCTGCGGGTGGATACCGGGGCGATCAGCGCCGGCGCCTTGCGGGCCTCCTTGGCCTCTTCGATACGCCAGCGCAACTCACCCATCGCGCCGCGGATCGATGTGCTGGTCTTTTCCGGGGCGAGGGTGGCCAGGCCCGCCTCGGTGGGCAGTTCAACGTTGATCGACAGGCGATCGGCGTAACGACCCGCAGCGGCCAGAAGCTCCGGCGATGCCTCGGGGATGGTCTTCAGATGGATGTAGCCGGCGTACCGATGCTCCTCGCGCAGCCGTCGTGCGACCTCCACCATGCGTTCCATCGTGTAGTCCGCATTGCGGATGATGCCGCTGGAAAGGAACAGGCCCTCGATGTAATTGCGCTTGTAGAAGTCCAGGGTGAGCGTGACCACCTCGTCCACGCTGAAACGCGCGCGCTGCACGTTGCTGGACACCCGGTTCACGCAGTAAGCGCAGTCGTACACGCAGAAGTTGGTCAGCAGGATCTTCAGCAACGACACGCAGCGGCCATCGGGCGTGTAGCTGTGGCAGATACCCATCCCTTCGGTACTGCCAATGCCGCCGGAGGCGCGCGAATCGCGCTTGCCCGCGCCGCTGGAGGCGCAGGACGCATCGTATTTTGCGGCGTCGGCAAGGATGGCCAGCTTGCGTATGGTTTCCATTGAAGGAACCTACGCACGAGGGGTCTCATTGGATGAGACAGCCCCTTAACCCTTCAGGATTCCGCCGGGCATGGCCCGGCGCTACCACCACGCGTCCGGTAGCGCCGGGCCATGCCCAGCGGCCGTGCCGTCAGAACCCGTGGGTAATGCTCGGCGCGCCGGCCGAGAAGTCCGCGTACGGATCGTGCTCGCCGCTGCCGCCTTCGGACAGGCGGAACTTCAGCGCCAGGCCATCGCGGGAGTCGGCCGCGCGCAGTGCTTCTTCCTGATCGATGGTGCCGGCCTTGGCCAGCCGGAACAGGCACTGGTCGAAGCTTTCCATGCCTTCTTCCAGCGAGGCTTCCATCGCCGCCTTGATCTCGTGCACCTGGCCACGTCGCAGCAGGTCGCGGATCATCGGCGTGTTGATCAGCACTTCGGTGGCCGGCAAGCGGCGCCCCTCCTTGTTCTTCACCAGGCGCTGGCTGACCACCGCGCGCAGGTTCAGCGCGAGGTTCATCAGCACGTTCTTGTGGGCGCTTTCCGGGAAGAAGTTGAGGATGCGCTCGATGGTCTGGTCGGCGTTGTTGGAATGCAGTGTGGCCAGGCACAGGTGACCGGTTTCGGCGAAGGCAATGGCCGCCTCCATCGTTTCCGCATCCAGGATCTCGCCGATCAGGATCACGTCGGGTGCTTCACGCATCGCATTCTTCAGCGCGTCGTGGAAGGTGTGGGTATCCAGCCCGACCTCGCGCTGGTTGACGATCGACATCTTGTGCTTGTGCAGGTACTCGATCGGGTCCTCGATGGTGAGGATGTGACCGGTGGTGGTGCTGTTGCGGTGATCGATCATCGACGCCAGCGAGGTGGACTTGCCGGAGCCGGTGGACCCCACCACCAGCACCAGCCCGCGCGGAGTCATGATGACGTCCTTCAGCACCTGCGGCAGGTTGAGCTCTTCGATGCTCGGAATCCGGCTGCGGATGGCGCGGATGACCATGCCCACTTCACCGCGCTGCTTGAACACGTTGACGCGGAAACGCCCGGCATCAGCCAGGGCGATGGCCATGTTGAGCTCCAGTTCGCGCTCGAACTGGGGCACCTGGCCCTCGTCCATCAGCGAGTAGGCGATTTTCTTCACCATTCCCGGCGGCAGGCCGGTGTTGCCGAGCGGATACAGCTTGCCCTCGATCTTGATGTAGACCGGCGCGCCGGTGGTCAAGAACATGTCCGAAGCGTTCTTTTCGGTCATCAGCTTCAGGAAGTAGCCGATATCCATTGCGAATTTTCCCCAACGAAACTGCCGGTGCCCGTTGCAAGCACGGTACCGGCTTGACGACAATGGCCGCGAACCGACAACCGGTACGGCCTCCCCAATGAAACGACTTAGCTTCGCACGAATGCGCCACAGCCTGTATGTGATGGCGTTTGCATTCGCACTCTCTGCCCCCGCCTGGGCGCAGGACGGCGCGTTGGAACTGGCGCAGGCCCGGCAGGCGGTGGACAAAGCCACCCAGGCCGATGCCGACCAGTACGCCCCGGACCTGATCGGGCTGGCCCGTCAGGGACTGGAGCAGGCCCAGCGTGCCGCGGGCGACCGCCGCGAGCGCAAGAACGCACCGGCCATGGCCCTGCGCGCTGCCGTTGACGCCGATCTGGCCCGTGCCCGCAGCGAGGAAGCCACGGCGACCGCACAGCTGCAGCTGCGCCGCAACGAGGTCAACCAGCTGCAACGCCAGTTGTCGACCGGGGAGGACCGCCGATGAAGACCATCTCCGCCCTCACCCTTGCCACACTGCTGGCCCTGCCGACGCTGGCCCTGGCCGCAGACAACCCGATGGTCGGCCAGCTGAGCCAGCGCCTGCTGTCGATCCAGGCCAATCCGGACACCGCCGAGCTGGGCGCCTTCGAGCGCATGCAGGCGCAGCAGGCCATCGCCACCTTGGAGAAGGCCAAGCGCCGCGACCAGGAACTGGCCACCTATCTGGCCGAGCGCCGGGTCGAGATCGCCGAGACCGCCGTGCGGGCTGCGCTGGCCGCGCGCGAGGTGGACCGCCTGGAACGCACCCGCAGCGATCTGCTGATCGAGGCCAGCCGCCGCGATGCCGCCCGCGCCCGCCAGGAAGCCGAGCAGCTGCGCATGCAGGCGCAGATGCAGGCAGAAGAGGCCGAACGCCTGCGCCAGGCGGCCGAGGCCGAGACCCTGGCCCGCCAGGATGCCGAGAACGCCCTGACCAGCGTGGCCGGCAAGCAGCAGCAGCGCCTCAGCTCGGCCCAGCAGAACGCGGCCAAGCTGGCCCGTGAGGAAGCCGAGCTGGTGTCCGGGCAGAAGCTGCCGGGCTCGAAGTTCGATGGTCGCGGCGAGGTCTTCACCTTTGCCGGTGACGCATTCGCTGCCGGGGCCTCCAGCCTGTCCGGTGGCGCCCGCAACCAGGCCAAGGCCCTGGCCGAGTACGTGAACATCGGCAAGAAGGGCAGGATCCGCATCGAGGCCTACGACAGTGCCAATGGCGTAGGCCAGAAGCGGGCCGAGGCACTGCGCGATGCGCTGGTCTCGGCCGGCGTTGCCAGCAGCCGGATCCAGGTCGCGGGCAAGAAGGCGGCTTCGACCCGGGCCCGCTCGGCCGAGGTCGTGATCGCCCCGTAATTGCTTGATATCGTTTGTTTTTCGTTGTGTTGAGTATTCAGCCTGAACCCCGCCTCGGCGGGGTTCGGTCTTTTTGCCGCAGGGGCTTGAACCCGGTCCAGAGCAAGCGTAGGGTCAATTGTCCGGGACGCAATAACGCGGACCGGACGATGGGAGGGCCGGGCCGATGCAAGCAGGGCGCGAACCGCAGCAGATCGACGTGCGCAGGCCAGTGCCGCGCGTCATTGTGGGCACCCATGTGGGCATCGACCGGCACTCCTCCATGAACAACGCCCCGTGCCTTGCGGCCGGGGCGTTCGTGTATCTGTCGAAGGAGGTCCATCATGTTTGAAGATCAGCCCCAGAGCGAGATCGACGCCCGTCGCGCGCGCGATCCGGAGTTCCGGGCACTCCATGACCAGCACCGCAAGTTGAACAAGAAGTGCATGGATGCGGAGTTGGGTGTACTCCCGATCGATGATGTCACCCTGGGTCGAATGAAGCGCGAGAAGCTGCTGGCCAAGCAACGCCTTCTGCGAATGTACGAAACACCGCTCGCAGCGTCGTCCCCCACGCATTGACGCACACCGGTCGTGCCCGGAATGGCATGACCCGGCCATCGATGGCCCCGCCAGGCACTCCTGACCTGGCAACGCGGCGCCGCTGAACGCAGGCGTCGCGCCAAGGCACCACACGCGGTGGTGCCTTGGCCCTGCAGGCACGTCCCCCGATGCGGGCGGTACCGGTCTCCTCGTCGATCCGGGGCCGTCCGCATCCCTTTTTGGGCGGGCTGTCGCCTTGGCATCGAACCGGCCTGACTTTCGTCGCCATCCGTCGGATAATCATCGGTCCGGCCCTGCGTGGCGCGAACCGAAGTCCCCCGAATGCATATCCATTCTTCCGTCCTCGAACTCATCGGCCAGACCCCGATCGTCAAGGCCCAGCGCCTGGACACCGGCGTCTGCGAGCTCTACCTGAAGCTCGAAAACGCCAACCCGGGCGGATCGATCAAGGATCGCATCGGCCTGTCGATGATCGAAGCGGCAGAAAAGCGCGGCGACCTGAAGCCCGGCGCCACCCTGGTCGAAGGCACCGCCGGCAATACCGGCCTGGGCCTGGCACTGGTGGCCCAGCAGAAGGGCTACAAGCTGATCCTGGTGGTGCCGGACAAGATGAGCCGGGAGAAGATCTTCAACCTGAAGGCGATGGGTGCCGAAGTGCGCCTGACCCGCTCGGACGTGGCCAAGGGTCACCCGGAGTACTACCAGGACCTGGCCAAGACCATCGCCGAGCAGACCCCGGGCGCGTACTTCATCAACCAGTTCGGCAACCCGGACAACCCGGCCGCACACGAATTCGGCACCGGCCCGGAGATCCTCGAGCAGATGGGCGGCGATCTGGATGCCATCGTGTTCGGCTGTGGCAGCTCCGGCACCATGACCGGCCTGTCGCGCGCCTTCGCCACGCTGTCGCCGAAGACCGAGCTGGTGCTGGCCGATCCGGTCGGCTCGATCCTGGCCGAATACATCAACGACGGCGTGCTCAACGACAAGTCGGGCAGCTGGCTGGTGGAAGGGATCGGCGAGGACTTCCTGCCCTCGATCTCCGACTTCAGCCGGGTGAAGCAGGCCTACGCCATCACCGACGCCGAGAGCTTCCACACCGCGCGCGAGCTGCTGGCCAAGGAGGGCATCCTCGGCGGTTCCTCCACCGGCACCCTGCTGGCGGCGGCGCTGAAGTACTGCAAGGCGCAGACCACGCCGAAGAAGGTGCTGGTGCTGGTCTGCGATACCGGCAACAAGTACCTGTCGAAGATGTACAACGACTACTGGATGCTGGACAACGGCTTCCTTGAGCGCCCGCAGCACGGCGACCTGCGCGACCTGATCCTGCGCCCGTATGGCCAGCGCGACACCGTGGTGATCGGCCCGAACGACCTGCTGACCACCGCCTACCAGCGCATGAAGCTGTACGACGTGTCGCAGCTGCCGGTGATGGATGGCGACCAACTGGTCGGCATCGTCGACGAAAGCGACGTGCTGCTGCATGTCTATGGCGATGAAGCACGCTTCTGCGACCCGGTGGCCACCGCCATGGTCAGCAAGCTGGACCGCCTGGATGTGAAGTCGCCCATCGAGGCGCTGCTGCCGGTGTTCGACCGTGGCCAGGTGGCCATCGTGATGGATGGTGATGCCTTCCTCGGCCTGATCACCCGCATCGATCTGCTGAATTACCTGCGTCGGCGCGTTCAGTAAGGCGTTTATCGCCGCAGATCGCTGCTGAATCCCGGTTTATCCGCGTCAAAGCTCGTTAAGGCCGCGCTGATAGACTCCCGCTCCTTCGACGGCGCCGGTCATCGGCGCCAATCAGGAAACGACATGTCCAACGCTTCTTCCCCGGACCGCGCGCTGGCGCTGGCCACCCTGGCCATCCATGGCGGCCAGTCGCCCGACCCGAGCACCGGCGCGGTGATGCCGCCGATCTACGCCACCTCGACCTATGCGCAGTCCAGCCCGGGCGAGCACCAGGGCTTCGAGTACTCGCGCACGCACAATCCGACCCGCTTCGCCTACGAGCGTTGCGTGGCTTCGCTGGAAGGCGGCACCCGCGGCTTCGCCTTTGCTTCGGGCATGGCCGCCAGCTCGACGGTGATCGAACTGCTGGATGCCGGCAGCCACGTGGTGGCGATGGACGACATCTATGGCGGGAGCTTCCGCCTGTTCGAGCGTGTGCGTCGCCGCACCGCCGGGCTGGACTTCAGCTTTGTCGACCTGACTGATCTGGCGGCGTTCGAGGCGTCGATCACGTCGAAGACGAAGATGGTGTGGATCGAGACCCCCACCAACCCGATGCTGAAGATCGTCGACATCGCCGCGGTCGCCGCCATCGCCAAGCGCCATGGCCTGATCGTGGTGGTCGACAACACCTTCGCCTCGCCGATGCTGCAGCGTCCGCTGGAGCTGGGCGCGGACCTGGTGCTGCACTCGGCCACCAAGTACCTCAATGGCCACTCGGACATGGTCGGTGGCATGGTCGTGGTCGGTGACAACGCCGAACTGGCCGAGCAGATGGCCTTCCTGCAGAATTCGGTGGGTGGCGTGCAGGGCCCGTTCGACAGCTTCCTGGCGCTGCGTGGCCTGAAGACCCTGCCGCTGCGCATGAAGGCGCACTGCGCCAACGCGATGGCGCTGGCACAGTGGCTGGAAAAGCACCCGGCAGTGGAGAAGGTGATCTACCCGGGCCTGGCCTCGCACCCGCAGCATGCGCTGGCGGGCAAGCAGATGAACGGCTACGGCGGCATCGTCTCGATCGTGCTGAAGGGCGGTTTCGAAGCGGCCAAGCGCTTCTGCGAGAAGACCGAACTGTTCACCCTGGCCGAGTCGCTGGGCGGGGTGGAAAGCCTGGTGAATCACCCGGCGGTGATGACACATGCCTCGATCCCGGTGGCACGCCGCGAGCAGCTGGGCATCAGCGATGCGCTGGTGCGGCTGAGCGTGGGTGTGGAGGATCTGGGGGACCTGCAGCTGGATCTGGAACAGGCGCTGACGCAGAAGGTCGGCTGATGGGGATTCTCTCGGTATTCGGCAAGCATCGCTCGCTGACCTTCGAGCTGAGCCAGCGCGAAGTCCTGGGCCGTTACCGCGGCGCCAGTTTTGGTCTGCTGTGGTCGCTGATCAGCCCTTTCCTGATGCTGTTGGTCTACACCCTGGCTTTCGGCTTCGTCATGAAGGGGCGTTGGCCGGGCTCCACCGGTTCGACCACCGATTTCGCCCTGATCCTGTTCGCGGGCCTGACCGTGCACGGCTTCTTCGCCGAGTGCTTCACCCGCGCACCGCAGTTGATCGTTTCCAATACCGGCTATGTGAAGCGGGTGGTGTTCCCGCTGGATATCCTTGTCTGGAGCATGACCTTCTCGGCATTGTTCCACCTGTTGATGAACATGGTGGTGCTGCTGCTGCTGCAACTGTTCATCAAGGGCAGCGTTCCGGCCACGGCGGCCCTGCTGCCGCTGGTGGTGATGCCGCTGGTGGTCCTGACGGTGGGCATCGGCTGGATCGTGTCATCGCTGGGTGTCTACCTGCGGGACATCGGCCAGATCGCCGGCGTGATCGCGGCAGCGATGCTGTTCCTGTCATCGGCCATCGTGCCGGTTGAATCCGTACCCGAAAGCTACCGCATCGTGTTCGAACTGAACCCGCTGACTTTCATCATCGACCAGGTGCGCGAAGTGGTGATCTGGGGCCGTATGCCCGACTGGGCAGGGCTTGGCATCTACACGCTCATCGCCTGCACGGTCGCCCTGCTGGGCCATCGCATGTTCAACAAGCTGCGCGTGGGTTTTGCCGATGTCCTCTGACCGTATCGACAATGACGTCGTCATCGACGTACAGGGCGTGGGCAAGTCGTACCACATGTACGAGCGTCCCTCGCACCGTCTCCTGCAGGCCCTGGCGGGCAAGCGCAAGTCCTTCTACAAGGATTTCTGGGCGCTGCGTGGTGTCAGTTTCTCGGTCCGTCGTGGGCAGACCGTGGGCATCGTCGGTCGCAACGGCTCGGGCAAATCCACGCTGCTGCAGATGATCGCCGGTACCCTCAACCCGACCGAAGGCCACATCACGGTCAAGGGTCGCGTGGCGGCGCTGCTGGAGCTTGGTAGTGGTTTCAACCCGGAATTCACCGGGCGCGAGAATGTCTATCTCAACGCCACGATCCTGGGCCTGACCCGGCCCCAGATCGAGGCGCGCATGGACAGCATCCTTGCCTTCGCCGACATCGGTGAGTTCATTGACCAGCCGGTGCGCAGCTACTCCAGCGGCATGTCGGTGCGGCTGGCCTTCGCGGTGATCGCCCACGTCGATGCCGACATCCTGATCATCGATGAGGCGCTTGCCGTAGGCGATGCCTTCTTCTCGCAGAAGTGCATGCGTTTCCTGCGCGAGTTCCAGAAGAACGGCACGCTGCTGTTCGTCAGCCACGATGCGGCGGCGGTGACCAACCTCTGCGAGAGTGCGGTCTGGCTCCAGAATGGTCAGATGCGCCTGTCCGGTACGTCGCAGCAGGTGATCGAGGCGTACATGACCGAGCAGCATGTGGTCGGGCGTCGCGAAGCCGGTGTCGAGGACGTCAAGGTGGAAAAGAAGTCGCGCAGGCTCGCGTCCGATGCCCCCGACTTCCGTCATGATGCCCTGCGCGAAGCGGGCGTCAGCAACCGGATCGCCCTGTTCGAGTTCGACCCGGAAAACGTGGGCCAGGAGTTTGGCACGCAGGGTGCGCGCATCGTCGATGTGGCACTGACCGATCAGGACGGCGCACCGCTGGGCATGGCCGAGGGTGGCGAGCTGGTCCGCCTGCGCATCCGGGTTGAGCTCATGCAGTCGCTGCACAGCCTCATCGTTGGCTTCTACGTGAAGGATCGACTGGGCCAGAGATTGTTTGGCGACAACAGCTATTTCGCCTGCAAGGACGCACCGGTGGGCGGGCAGGCCGGTGAGTCTGTCGTGGCTTCGTTCCTGTTCCGCATGCCGGTAATGCCGTCCGGCTCTTACATGATCGATGCAGCGGTGGCCTCCGGTGACCAGCACGACCACACCCAACAGCACTGGATTCATGACGCGCTGGAGTTCCGCGCGATCGACGAGACCATGCGTTTCGGCCTGGTGGGGTTGCCCATGCTTGCCATCGAAGTCACCAAGGAATCCTGATGATCGAGTTCACCGGCGAACGCTTCGTCCCCACCGAACACGGTGTCATCCGCCAGGAACATCTGCATCGATATGCGTGGTGTCTTCCCCTGGTGGAAGGCAAGGACGTGCTCGATGTGGCCAGCGGCGAAGGCTACGGCAGCGCGATGCTGGCCGGACGCGCGCGTTCTGTCCGCGGTGTCGACATCTCCAATGATGCCGTTGCGCATGCGGGCGAACGTTATGCCGACATAGCGAACCTGAAGTACCTGCAGGGCTCCGCCGCGGCCATTCCGCTTCCCGATGACAGTGTTGATGTCGTGGTGTCTTTCGAGACCATCGAGCACCTGTACGAGCAGGAAGAAATGATGTCCGAGATCCGCCGCGTTCTGCGGCCGGATGGCGTGATGATCATGTCCTCGCCCAACAAGGAGGTCTACTCCGATCGTGCCGGCTACCACAACGAGTATCACGTCAAGGAACTGTACCTGGAGGAGTTCCGCGCGCTTGTCGGGCGGTATTTCCCGGCGATGCACCTGTGCGGTCACCGGATGTCGGTCTGTTCCACGATCACCGGGCTGGAAGCCGGACCGGTGCAGCCTGCCTACCAGGCGCTGACCGATACTGGCGAAGGTGTCCAGGAGCGTGCTGCGGTAATTCCCGATGCCGTCTATTTCGTTGTGGTGGCAGCGGCGGATACGTCGCTGCTGCCGCAGCTGGCTGCGTCGGTGCTGTATACCGAAGCGGAGGACCTGTACGCACATCACCACGAAGTCGCGCGCTGGGCCCAGGCCCAGGATGCCGAGATCGGCTCGCTGCGAGGCCATGTGGTGCGCGAGCAGGGGGTGGTGGCAGAGCTGCATCGACAGCTTGAGCAGGCTGGTCTGGCCGCCGCCGAGCAGCTGCAGCTGCAGGAACGGGAGCAGCGCGCCGCAGTCGCACGTCTGCAGCAGCAGTTGGACCAGGAGAGGGCGCGGGCTGCACACCTGGAGTCGGCGATGGCCGAAGTCTGGGAGGTCCGCAGCCAGCTGCAGGCACAGATGACCGCTGTGTCCGGTCTTACCAGCGCGGCGCGTGCCGAACTGCGGCAGCGCCACGAGCAGATCGATCAGCTCCTCCACCGGTCGGGTGTCGACCTGGCGGGGCGGCACTTGATGGACGAGGGCGATGGCAGCGACGTGTCGGCCCTGCTGTCGTCCTATCGCGAAGAGCTTCAGTCGTTGCAGGATCTGACAGGCTCCCTGATCGGTTCGCGCTCCTGGCGCATCACCAAGCCACTGCGTTTTGCCGGTCGCGTGCTGCGCGGCGAGTGGCGTGTGGTGCTGCAGTCGCTGCGTGCATCCGGGCTGGCGCGGCATCCGCTGCTCAAGCCGATGGTACCGATGGCAAAGCGGATGTTGCTGAGGCAGGACGAATCCAACCCGGCACCGCTGGACGGGCTGTTGCTGGAGGAAGTGCGGAACGACCCGCAGGCCATCCTGGAGCGCGTGCGCTTTGCCGATGTGGCTGATCCGGTGGTCAGCATCGTCATCCCGACCTATGGCAATTTCGAGCAGAGCCTTGCCTGCGTGGCATCCATTGCCCGGGCTGGTGCACGCGTGCCATTCGAAGTCCTGGTTCTGGAGGATGCCTCCGGCGATACGCGGATCGCCGGGCTGGCGGCGATCCCGGGTCTGCGCTATCACGCCAATCCGAAGAATCTGGGTTTCCTGCGCTCCTGCAACCAGGCATTGACCCTGGCCAAGGGTCGCTACGTATATCTTCTCAACAATGACACCGAGGTCCGGCCGGGTTGGCTGGACGCCCTGGTCGAGGTGTTCCAGTCGCATCCGGATGCCGGCCTGGTCGGCTCCAAGCTGGTTTACCCCGATGGCCGGTTGCAGGAAGCAGGCGGCATCGTGTGGGCCGATGGCAGTGCCTGGAACTTCGGACGCCTGGAGGATCCCTCACGCCCGGCCTACAGCTATCTCAAGGAAGCCGATTACGTGTCCGGCGCATCGATCATGCTGCCAGTGGACCTGTTCCGCGAACTTGGCGGATTCGATGAGCATTTCGCGCCGGCGTACTATGAAGACACCGACATCGCCTTCCGCGTGCGTGCGCGCGGCCTGAAGGTGTACATGCAGCCGGAATCGGTGGTCGTGCATTACGAGGGCGTCTCCAGCGGCACCGACGAGAGCAGTGGTGTAAAGGCGTGGCAGGCGGTCAACCGCGACAAATTCCTTGAACGTTGGGGCCCGACCCTGCAGGAAGCGCAGTTCCCCAATGCCGAGAGCGTTTTTCTCGCCCGCGACCGTTCGCGCACCAAGCGCCACGTGCTCGTGGTCGATCATTACATTCCCCAGCCGGACCGCGATGCGGGATCACGCGCGACCTGCCAGGTGTTGCAGACGTTGGTGCAGGAAGGATGCCAGGTCACCTTCTGGCCGGCCAACGCCTACTACGATGCCGAGTACGCGCTGCCGCTGCAGCGATCGGGCATCGAGGTGATGCATGGTGCCGAGTGCGTGGGCGTGGCCGGATTCGACGCCTGGATGGCGGCCAACGGCCACTATCTGGATGTGGTGATACTCAACCGCCCGCACATTTCCGTTGAGCTGGTGGCCAGTGTCCGCCGGCACAGCAAGGCCACCCTGGTGTACTACGGCCACGACATCCATCACCTGCGCATGCAGCAGCAGCTGCAGGTGAAACCTGACGATGAACTGGAGCGGGAAACCCAGCGCTACCGCCGTTTCGAGCATCAACTCTGGCAGCAGGCCGACGTCGTGCTCTATCCGTCGGATGATGAGACACGCCACGTGCGTCAGTGGTTGGCCGAACAGGCACCGGCTGCGACCAGTCGCGCTGCCACCATCCCGTTGTATGCCTTTGAACAATCGGAGGTGCTGCCAACGCCGCAGGGGCGGCAGGACATCCTGCTGGTGGCGGGCTTTGCGCATGCGCCCAACGTCGATGCCGCGCTGTGGTTCGTCAACGAAGTGCTGCCGTTGGTCGAGCGCGAGATTCCCGGCGTGCGGGTGAGCCTGGTCGGTTCCAATCCACGTCCGGAGGTACAGGCCCTCGCCTCGGAACGGATCGAGGTCACCGGCTATGTCAGCGACGCGCGCCTGGAAACCTTCTATGCCCGTGCGCGCGTTGCCGTCGCGCCCCTGCGATTCGGCGGCGGCGTGAAAGGCAAGGTGCTCGAGGCGATGCGCCACGGTGTTCCCTGCGTAACCACCTCGGTGGGCATGCAGGGCCTGAGCGGTGCCAACGCCTTCATGCCGGTGGCGGACGAACCACCGGCAATGGCTGCGCGTATTGTCTCGCTGCTGCGCGATGACGCGCTCTGGCAGCATGTCGCGACGGCGGAGCGGGCATTCATCGACCAGGAATATTCGCGTGAGGCGTTGTGGCGGGTGTTGTCGTCATCAATGCAGCGCGACGAGCGGGCAGCATGAGGCAGCCGATGAGGGGGAGCGCGGCACAACGCCCGCATACCGGCGCAGGCACCACCGGTATGCAGGGTCGTCCTTGGCATGGCGTCGTCCTGGTGCTGGCCGTGGTGGCGGTGTTCGCGGTCATTCACCAGGTCATCCTCAACCGCGCGCACCCTGATGCGCTGTACATGGATTCGCTGCGCCTGCTGTTCCAGCTCGACCAATGGCAGGCGGGCCAGCTGTCCACGTTCGAGTTCTGGGGCGGATCTTCGCATCGCGGGTTCGTGAACCAGTTGTTCCTGTGGGCGAATGTCAGCCTCTTCGATCTTGACGTCCTGCTTGCCAATCGCTTGACCGGCGCGGTGATCGCGGCTGTCGCGGCGTGCCTGTGCATTTCCTGGATGGCTGACATGCGACACCAGCCCGGCGCAAAGCGACCGTGGCTGAACGTGGTGGTGGTGGTAACCGTGGCGGCCCTGTGCTTCAGCTGGGCCGGCTATGAGTTGTTGACCCTCGATCTGGGCCTGCCGCTGTGGACGAAGAACCTGGCCTTCGTGGCGTTCTTCTGTGGCCATGCCCACCTGCTGTCAGCGCGTTCGCGCTGTCCGGCGGTGTGGGTGGTGGCCCTGGTGCTTGCCGCGCCGCTGATCGTGCTGGTGTGCGGCATGGGCTGGAACTACGCCTTCGTCGGCGCCGTATTGGTCGTGCAGGTGTTCTCGTTCCTGCCGCGCTGGCGGGCCGAGGGGCGCTGGACCGGCATTCTGCCGAGCGCGGCGGTCGGGCTGTCGATGGTCGCGTATCTGCTCAGCGGATCGGTCACCGACGCGTCCACACGCAACGGTCTCAATGTCGATGCGGACCTGCCGGTGCTGTTGCTGTACTCGGTGGGCTCCACCATGGGTTACCCCGAAGCGGTGCTGATGGGCGGGAAGCTGCCGTTGGCGACCATCGCAGTGCTTGGGGGCATCCTGCTGCTGGTCGGCGTGGTCGCGGCGGTTGCCTGGCTGCGCCGCGGCGCGCCCGGGTCGCGGTTGCCACTGCTGCTGGCCCTCTATGGTGTCCTGATCGCCGCTTCGCTGACACTGGCGCGTGGTGCTGAAGGTCCGTTCGCGGTGATGGCGTCGCGCTACTACATGGACCTGGTGCTCGGACTGGTGGGCGTGATCTGGCTGGTCGCACGCGAGCTGCAGGCCGCGCCGCGCGGAGCGCAGGGTTGGAACGTGCTGGTGGGCGGCCTGCTGTCGGCGGTGCTGCTGACCCAGCTGCTCACCTATGTCCACGAGTGGAAAGCCAGCCCTTTCCGCGAGGACATCTTCGCGTCCATGAACAAGGCATTGTTGCGGGCCGTGCCTGACGACGAATCCGCCAACCTGCTGCAGGCACAGTTGGACTACGCCCGCAAAGGCGCCAACGTCATGCGTGAGCGCCATCTGGCGCTGTACGCCGACAGCACTGCGAGTGATTGTTCCACGCGCGGGATCGAGTACACCCAGGGCTGGCATGCGGCCGAAGGCGCAGTGCGCTGGAGTGGCGCGCACGCGTCGCTCGCGCTTCCGCCCTGTGGCTGCGCCTATTTCGCCGAGCTGTACGTGCCGCCGGGGCAATCCGAGCGTCATGTGCGCATCAGCACCGCCGCGGGCAACGAGGATGTGCTGACCGTGCAACCCGGCCAGGCGGCGCGCGTGCGCGTAGGCAATGAGCATGCCGAGCTGGCGGTCAGTCCGGTGAGCATTCCCAGCCGGGACCAGCCCGGCAGCAGCGACACCCGTGAACTGGGTGTGCTGCTTACCGGTTTCTCGGTCAGCTGCGAGGTACCGTGAGCATGGCCATGAAGGACGACAACGACCCGCTGCCGCGCTCCGGCCCGCCTGGCCCGCTGCAGCGCCTGATCAAGGACCAGCGCGTGCTGTTCCTGCTGGTCGGTGGCGCCAACACCGCCTTCAGCACGGCCCTGTTCGCCGGCCTGGTGCTGCTGCTGGGGCCCAGGGTGCCCTCGGTGGTCAGCCTGGGCATCGCCTGGGTCGTCTCGCTGGTGCTGGTGTTCTTCGTCTACCGGCGGCTGGTGTTCCGGGTCAGCGGCAATGGCTGGCGTGATTTCCTGCGCTTCACCAGCGTCAATGTCGGCAGCCTGCTGTTGAACATGGGGGCACTGGCGCTGCTGGCCGATGTGCTGGGCCTTCCGGCCATTCCGACCCAGATCGCCATCACCGTGCTGGTGGTGATCTTCAACTACGTCGGCCACAAGCATTTCTCGTTCCGGCGACGACCGGAACCACCTACCGCGGAGAAGAAGGAATGAACCCACGTGTCTCGGTCGTCGTGCCGGCCTACAGGAACGTCGAGTATCTTGCGCAGACGCTCGATTCGATCCTCGCGCAGGACTACGACGATTTCGAGCTGGTCGTGGCTGATCATTCCTCCAACGACGGTACCGATGCATTGCTGGCCCGCTATGCCGATCATCCCAGGGTCCGCGTACTCAGCCCGACACCCACCGGCGGCGGTGCCAAGGCCAACTGGGACCGGGTCAGCATGGCGGCCCGCGGCGAGCTGCTGAAGCTGGTCTGTGGCGATGACCTGATCGCACCCAATGCCCTCAGCCGCCAGGTTGCCGCGCTGGATGCACATCCCTCGGCGGTGCTGGTCGCCAGCAAGCGCGATCTCGTGGATGCACAGGGCAAGGTAATCATCGCGGCGCGTGGCCTGGGTGCGCTGAACGGGCTCGTAAGCGGGCGCGATGCGGTACGGGCATCGGTGCTTGCCGGCACCAACCTGTTCGGTGAGCCGGGCTGCGTGATGTTCCGGCGCGAGCTGCTGGTCCAGGCGGGCGGCTGGGACAATTCCCACCCCTACCTCATCGACCAGGCCAGCTATTCGGCGATCATGCTGCAGGGCGACATGGTGGCGCTGCGCGAGAGCCTGGCCAGTTTCCGCATCAATGCAGGGCAGTGGAGCGTCAGGCTGATGAACGATCAGGCACAGCAGGCCATCGATTTCCACAACGCGCTGGCGGCGGCGGATCCGCAGTTGCTGTCGCCGATGACTTTGCGCCTGGGCAACCTCAAGGCCCGCCTGATGGCGCAGGCGCGACGCCTGACCTACCTGTGGCTGGGACGTCGGATGGGCGCGGCCTGAGGCCGCAACCCACGGGCTCAGGGACGATCGTCCTCTTCCCGGCCTTCCACGTTGGTGGTACGTCCGATGATGTACTGCGGGCGGTTGTTGATGTTCAGCAGCACACGGCCGGTGTATTCACCGATCACACCGAGCGCCAGCAGCTGCAGGCCGCCCATGAACAGGATGGTGATGATCAGTGATGGCCAGCCCACCGCCATCTGCGGGCTGTGCAGTTTCTGCCAGAGCACCACCACGGCCAGCAGGAATGCCACGCACGAGGCCAACACCCCGGCCAGCGAGACAAAACGCAGCGGCACGATGGAGAAGCTGGTGGCCATCTGCAGCCAGAGTGAAATCGATTTGCTCAGACTGTATCCGGAGCGGCCATCGCTGCGTGCGTGGTGCTGGCCGGTAATGGTGGCGATGCGCTTGGGGCTGGTGCTCTGCACCAGCAGTCCGTCGAGATAGACGAAAGGCCCCTGGTAGCGCCGGGCTTCTTCACCCAGTTCACGCACGAAACCGCGGAAAGGCGACAGATACAGGCCCTCGGGCTTCTTCAGCAGGCGCGCGGCCACCATGTCGTTGAAGCGGCTGCCGGCGCGCTTCCACAGCGCGTGCTTGCGGCCTTCGAACTGCACGTAACACAGGTCGGCGCCATCGCGCAGCGTCTGCAGGATGCGCGGGACGTCGGCCGGGTCGTGCTGAAGATCATCGTCCATCGTGACGATATAGCGGCCCCGCGCGAAGCCGAGGCCGGCCATGATCGCATTGTGCTGGCCGGCATTGCGGCGCAGGTCCACGCCAACCAGCCACGGCCGCGTGCGGGCCTCGCTGCGGATGACCTCCCAGGCGTTGTCCGGGCCGGAATCGTGCACCAGTACGACCTCGAAGCCATCTGCGCCCAGCGCCGGCACCAGCACTTCCTCCAGGCGGCGTACGAGGCTGGGCAGGATCGAGGCGCTGCCATAGACGGGGATGACGATGGAGAGTTCAGGTTTCATGGCAGGCGCCGTAGTACTTCTGGATCACACGGAGTGGATAGTCTGGCCCAAAATCCAATCCGATGTCGCGGGCGATCTGCTCTGACAGGGTACTGTCGATGGCCATTGCTTCCCCCCGGTCCACCAGCACGCGGTGTGCTTGGCGGCCCAGCACCTGCTCGAACAGGTCGACGATACGGGGCATCGGCAGTGACCACGGCGAGGCGATTGCAACCACGGGCGGTGGTGCGTCGCCCTCGAGAATGCGGGTGGCGATGGCGGCGACATCGTCGATGTCGATCAGGTTGCGTTGCGCGCCCGCCCACAGCGTCAACTGACGTTCCTGCAGGATGCAGTCGCGCAGGAAATTGGTGAGAGTGTTCGGGTTGCGCGTGCGGCCGACGACCTGTGGCAGGCGCAGCACGGTACCGCGTCCAGAGCCGGTCACCAGGGCTTCCATGGCACGCTTGTGCTGGAAATAGGCAGAGTGCTCCTTGGCGTTGACCACGTTGCAGCTGCCGAAATAGACCAGCCGCTGCTGGCCATCGGCCAGATGCTCCGTCAACATGGCGCGCTCGCGCGCGAACGCCATTGCGTCGGTTTCGTTCGAATTGGAGACGCCCGAAGCGAAAATGACGGTCGAATCGTCCTCTGCGTAGCGCGGTGCGAACGCACGGGCTACCAGTCCCGAACCGACGATCATCGGATGGGGGCCGAAGGCCGGCGGGGCGAGGAGATCGTGTGCATGTCTATGGCGCGTCCATGAGGTTCAGGCCCACGGGGCCGGTGACAGGAAAGCATACGCCAGCTGATGTACTGGCTGAGGGGATGCCGGATCGGAGCGGCCAGGCCGCTCCGATCGCATCGCCAGGCTTCAGGCCAAGGCCTTTTCCAGCTCGGGCAGGATCGTGAACAGATCCCCGACCAGGCCGATATCGGCAATCTCGAAGATCGGCGAGTCCGCATCCTTGTTGATCGCGACGATCGTGCCCGCATCCTTGATGCCGGTCAGGTGCTGGATGGCGCCGCTGATGCCGACGGCCACATACAGATCCGGCGAAATGATCTTGCCGGTCTGGCCGACCTGCAGATCGCTGGGCACGTAGCCGGCATCGACCGCAGCGCGGGAAGCACCGACGGCGGCACCGAGCTTGTCGGCCAGCTGGAAGATGACCTTGAAGTTCTCTTCCGAACCGACGCCGCGGCCACCGGAGACCACGCGCTTGGCGCTCTGCAGGTCAGGGCGGTCGCTGGCGCCGGCAGCCAGGCCGACGAAGCGGGTGTGGCTCGGCAGGGCAGCGTCGACGCTGGCCGCTTCAATGGCGGCACTGCCGCCCTGGGCCGCTTCCGGCCACGACGCGGCACGCACGGTGGCGACCACGATCTGGTCGGCCGGTGCTTCCACGGTGATGATCGCGTTGCCGGCGTAGATCGGGCGCTTGAAGGTGTGGCTGCCTTCGACGGCCATCAGGTCGGAGACCTGGTTGACGCCGAGCAGGGCGGCCACGCACGGCATCAGGTCCTTGCCGAAGGTGGTCGACGGGCCGAACACGTGGGTGTAGCCCTTGGCCAGCTGCGCGATCTGCGGCGCCAATACCTGGGCCAGGGCCTGGGTGTTGGCGGCGTTGGCCACGGTCAGGACCTTGGCGACGCCGGCGATCTTGGCCGCGTCAGCAGCAACGACAGCCGGGTCGGCGGCCAGCACCAGCACGTCGATGGCGGCACCGCTGATCGCGGCGGCGGCACTGACGGTCTTGGCGGTGGCGGCGTTGAGCTTGCCGTCGTGGTGCTCGGCGATGACGAGAATCCTGCTCATTACAGCAACCCCTTCTGCTTGAGTGCGGCAACCAGTTCGGCCGCGTCCTTGACCATCACACCCTTGCTGCGCTTGGACGGCGCGGCGTATTGGGTGGTCTTGAAGGTATCGGCGGCTTCAACACCGAGGTCGGCCAGCTGCAGGGTTTCCAGCGGCTTGGCCTTGGCCTTCATGATGTCGGGCAGCTTGATGAAGCGCGGCTCGTTCAGGCGCAGGTCGGTGGTGACCACGGCCGGCAGATCGACTTCCAGCGTTTCCAGGCCGGCGTCGACTTCGCGGGTCACGGTGGCCTTGCCGTCGGCAATGTCGAGCTTGCTGGCGAAGGTCGCCTGCGGACGGCCCCAGAGGGTGGCCAGCATCTGGCCGGTCTGGTTGGCGTCGTCGTCGATGGCCTGCTTGCCCAGGATCACCAGGTCCGGCTGTTCCTTCTCGACCAGCTTGAGCAGGGTACGGGCGGCGGTCAGCGGCTGGATGGCCTGGTCGGTGACCACATGGATGGCACGGTTGGCGCCCATGGCCAAACCGTTGCGCAGGTGCGCCTGGGCGTCGGCCGGTGCGATGGTGGCAACCACGACCTCGGTGGCGATGCCCTTGTCGCGCAGGCGCAGGGCCTCTTCCAGGGCGATTTCATCGAAGGGGTTGGGGGACAGCTTGACGCCGTCGGTGACCACGCCGGAACCGTCCGGCTTGACCTGAATGCGGACGTTGTAGTCCACCACGCGCTTGTACGCGACGAGGATTTTCATCTGGTACGAGATCCTTGTAGTGCCGGTCGCTGGCCGGCTCACATCTGCTGGAGAACGTCCGGTCCTGCACCAGCAACCGGTTCGGGGGGTGGGACCCTGATTCTAACTGGCCCGGGGCGACCATGCGAATGCGTATGGTTATGCTGCATTGCCGCACGAAATCGCAGTCCCGGCACGCCCGTTCACGTCCCGCAGGCAGTTGCGAAGATGGGCCCGATGTATCCTGTTGCGCTGTGTCGGGGCGTCGAGTGCGCCCCAGGACGAACCATCGAACAGGAGAACAGCAGTGCCCACATGGCTTGTCACCGGCGGTGCCGGATTCATTGGCGGTAACTTTGTCCTCGAAGCGGTCGCCAAGGGCGTGCGGGTGATCAACCTGGATGCGCTGACCTACGCGGGCAATCTGAAGACCCTGGCCCCCCTGCAGGGCAATCCGGACCACGTGTTCGTGCACGGCGACATCGGTGACCATGCGCTGGTGGCCCGCCTGCTGGCCGAACACCAGCCCGATGCGGTGGTGAACTTCGCCGCCGAAAGCCATGTCGATCGTTCCATCGACGGCCCCGGTGCGTTCATCCAGACCAACGTGGTCGGCACCCTGGCCCTGCTCGAATCGGTGCGCGACTACTGGAAGGCGCTGCCGGCCGACAAGGGCGCCGCGTTCCGCTTCCTGCATGTGTCCACCGACGAGGTGTACGGCACGCTGGGCGAGACCGGCAAGTTCAGCGAGACCACGCCGTTTGCGCCCAATTCCCCGTACTCGGCGTCGAAGGCCGCTTCGGACCATCTGGTGCGTGCGTTCCACCACACCTACGGGTTGCCGGTGCTGACCACCAACTGCTCCAACAACTACGGCCCGTACCACTTCCCCGAGAAGCTGATCCCGCTGGTGATCGCCAAGGCGCTGGCGGGCGAGCCGCTGCCGGTGTACGGCGACGGCAAGCAGGTGCGCGACTGGCTGTTCGTGTCCGACCACTGCGAGGCGATCCGCACCGTGCTGGCCAAGGGCCAGGTCGGCGAGACCTACAACGTGGGCGGCAACTCGGAGAAGGAGAACATCGAGGTCGTGCACGCGATCTGCGCGCTGCTCGATGCCCGCCGCCCGCGCGAGGATGGCCAGCCGCGCAGCAGCCAGATCACCTACGTCGCCGACCGTCCCGGACACGACCGCCGCTACGCGATCGATGCCAGCAAGTTGAAGGACCAGCTGGGCTGGGAGCCGAAGTACACCTTCGACCAGGGCATCGGCTTCACTGTCGACTGGTACCTGGACAACCAGGAATGGGTGAACGGTGTGCTTGACGGCAGCTACCGCCTGCAACGCATCGGCACCGCCGCCTGAGCGGCGGCCATCTACGGACAGAGGACTACCGCATGACTCAACGTAAGGGCATCATCCTGGCGGGCGGCTCGGGCACGCGCCTGTACCCGATCACCAAAGGTGTCAGCAAGCAGCTGCTGCCGGTCTATGACAAGCCGATGATCTACTACCCGCTCAGCGTGCTGATGCTGGCGGGCATCCGTGAAGTGCTGATCATCAACACCCCGCACGAGCAGGCCCTGTTCCAGCAGCTGCTGGGCGATGGCTCGCAGTGGGGCATGGATATCCAGTACGCCGTGCAGCCGAGCCCGGACGGGCTGGCGCAGGCCTACCTGATCGGCCGCGACTTCGTCGACGGCAAGCCGAGCTGCCTGGTGCTGGGCGACAACATCTTCCACGGCCATGGCCTGCGCGAAGTGCTGCGCAACGCCGACCAGCGCGACAGCGGCGCCACCGTGTTCGGCTACTGGGTCAACGATCCGGAACGCTACGGCGTGGCCGAATTCGACAAGGCCGGCAAGGTCATCGACCTGGTTGAAAAGCCGGAGAAGCCGCGTTCGAACTACGCCGTGACCGGCCTGTACTTCTACGACGGCAATGCCAGCCACCATGCGGCGGAACTGAAGCCTTCGCCGCGCGGCGAGCTGGAAATCACCGACCTCAACCAGCGCTACCTGCGTGAGGGCAACCTGCACCTGGAAGCACTGGGCCGCGGTTACGCGTGGCTGGACACCGGCACCCACCAGTCGCTGCTGGAAGCGTCCAACTTCATCGAGACCATCCAGACCCGCCAGGGCCTGCAGGTGTGCTGCCCCGAAGAAATCGCGTTCGGCCAGGGCTGGATCAATGCCGAGCAGCTGGAAGCATTGGCGGCGCCGCTGATCAAGAACGGCTACGGCCAATACCTGCACACGCTGGCGGTACGAGGAGTTGTTCCGTGAAAATCATTGAAACCAAGCTGCCCGGCTGCGTGGTGATCGAGCCGGCGGTGTTCGGCGACGAGCGCGGCTTCTTCTTCGAGACCTGGAACGCCGAGCGTTTCGGTCAGCACGGCCTGCCGACGAAGTTCGTGCAGAGCAACGTCTCAACCTCGGCACAGGGCGTGCTGCGTGGCCTGCATTACCAGTGGCCGCGGCCGCAGGGCAAGCTGGTCAGCGTGCTCGAAGGCGAGGTCTACGACGTGGCCGTCGACATCCGCCGCGGCTCGCCGACCTTCGGCCAGTGGGAAGCGGTGGTGCTGAGCGGGGAGAACAAGAAGCAGTTCTGGATTCCGGAAGGGTTCGCACATGGCTTCGCCGTGCTCAGTGAGCGCGCGGTGTTCAGCTATCTTTGCACTGAGGTGTATCTGAAGGACTTCGATGCCGGCGTGCGCTGGAACGATGCAGACATCGCCGTGGATTGGCCGGTCAGTGCACCGACGTTGTCGGCCAAGGACGAGACGGCGCCGTTCCTGAAGGATATCGCCGAAGATCGACTGCCGGTCTACACCGCATGAAGTACCTGGTGCTCGGTGGCAGCGGTCAGGTTGGGCAGGAACTGCTACGCGCGCTCTCGCCGTATGGAGAGGTGATCGCCACCACCCGCAGCGGCAAGCTGGCCGATGGCAGCCCCTGCCATGTAGCTGACTTCAGCAGCCCAGACAGCCTGCCGGCATTGCTTGATGGCCTGCAGCCGTCGGTGGTGATCAATGCGGCCGCATACACTGCGGTCGATCGGGCCGAACAGGATGCACCGGCTGCGTTTGCGGCCAATGCACAGGCGCCGGGTGTGATTGCGCGCTGGTGTGCGGCGCATGGCGTGCCATTCGTGCATTACTCCACCGACTACGTGTTCGATGGCCAGGGCAGCGTGCCCTACGAGGAAGACCAGGCGACCGCACCGTTGGGGGTCTACGGCACCAGCAAGCGTGATGGCGAAGACGCCGTACGCGCCGCGGGCGGCCGTCATCTGATCTTCCGCACGGCCTGGGTATATGCCTCGCACGGCGCGAACTTCCTGCGCACGATGCTGCGGGTGGGCGCCGAGCGCGACCAGCTGCGGGTGGTGGCCGACCAGATCGGTACGCCGACGCCGGCTGCGCTGATTGCCGATGTCACTGCACTGGCGCTGCAGCATCCGGGTCAGCTTTCGGGTACCTGGCATCTGACTGCCAGTGGCCAGACCAGCTGGCATGGATTTGCCGAGGCGATCTTCGCCGAAGCGCTGGCGACGGGCGTGCTGGCCAAGGTGCCGTCGGTTGAAGCCATCCCCAGTTCCGAATACCCGACCCCGGCCAAGCGTCCCGCATGGTCGGTGCTCGACAACCGCAAGCTACAGCAGGATTTCGGCATCGTGCTGCCGCTGTGGCAGGACGGATTGAAGCGGGTCATGGCCGAGATTGCCTGACCCGGTAGGCGACCACCGTTGGTGGTCGCTTGCATCCACTGCGTGCCGACCAACGGTCGGCACCCACCGCAGTGCGACGGGTCAACTGCGCCCGTAGGTATCCTCGAAGCGCACGATGTCATCCTCGCCGAGGTAGCTGCCCGACTGCACTTCGATCAGTTCCAGCGGCAGCTTGCCCGGGTTGCGCAGGCGATGGGTCACGCCCAGCGGGATGTAGGTGCTCTGGTTCTCGCTCAGCAGGATCACTTCATCGCCACGGGTGACCTCAGCCGTGCCACTGACCACGATCCAGTGCTCGGCACGGTGATGATGCATCTGCAGGCTCAACGTACCACCCGGCTTGACCGTGATCCGCTTGACCTGGAAACGCTCGCCGTTGTCGATCGAGTCGTAGGCCCCCCACGGGCGGTAGACCTTGCGGTGCCAGGTTGCTTCGCTGCGGCCGTCGGCCTTCAACTTTGCCACCACCGTCTTGACCTCCTGCATGCGGTCGGCCTTGCCGACCAGCACCGCATCGTCGGTCTCGACCACGATGACATCGTCGAGCCCGACCATCGCCACCAAGCGCTCGCCGTAGGCATACGTGTTGCGGCAGTCGATGGCGATCACATCGCCCTGGTGCGCATTGCCATCGCCGTCCTGCTGCGACACATCACGCAGTGCGGTCCACGAGCCGACATCGTTCCAGCCGGCGTCCAGCGGAATCACCACGGCGTCTGCGGTTTTTTCCATCACGGCATAGTCGATGGAATCGGAGGGAACGGTGGCGAATGCCTCTTTGTCGAGACGGGTGAAATCCGAATCGCGGCGGGCCTGCTGCCAGGCCTGGCGGCTGCCGGCCAGCATGTCGGGCTGGAAGCGCTCCAGTTCCTGCAGGTAGCGCGAGGCCTTGAACAAGAACATCCCGCTGTTCCAGTAATACTGGCCGCTGCTGACGTAACCGGTGGCGGTCTCAAGGTCGGGCTTTTCGACAAAGCGCTCGACCGCACGCAGGCCCTGCCCATTGGCGGCCTTGATATAGCCGTAGCCGGTTTCCGGACCGGTCGGCACGATGCCGAAGGTCACCAGCTTGCCGGCCTCGGCAGCGCTGGCTGCAGCCTGCACGACTGCGCGGAACGCGGCCTCATCGGTGATCACATGGTCCGAGGGCAGCACCAGCAGCAGCGCATCGGCGCCGTCGCGGGTGGCCTCCAGGGCTGCGACCGCGATCGCTGGCGCCGTATTGCGGCCAACCGGTTCCAGGATGATGGCAGCCGGCTCGGCGCCGACCTGCTGCAGCTGCTCGGCAGCGACGAAGCGGTGCTCCTCGTTGGCGATCACCAGCGGGCCATGCGCGGCGATGGGAGCGACGCGCTGCCAGGTGGCCTGCAGCATGGTCAGCTCGCTGGCCAACGGCAGGAACTGCTTGGGGTAGGACTCGCGCGACAGCGGCCACAGGCGGGTGCCGGAGCCACCGGACAGAATGACGGGCTGGATGATGCTCATGGTCGTCCTTGGTTACTGCTGAAGGAGGTGGGAAATTTCATCAGTGCGCGCCTGCATCAGCGCTGCGTCGCCGCGGGCTTCAACGTTCAGGCGCAGTAGCGGCTCGGTATTGGAGCTGCGCAGGTTGAAACGCCAGTCGCCGAAGTCGGCGCTGATGCCATCGGTGTGATCCAGCGCCGGCGCCTGTGCGGCATAATGCTCCATCACCCGCGCGACCGCTGCCTTTGCATCGGCGACCTTGAAGTTGATCTCGCCGCTGCACGGATACGCCGCCATGCGGTCTTCGACCCAGTCGGCCAGCGAGCGGCCGCTTTCGGAAATCAGCTGGGCGATCAGCAGCCAGGGGATCATGCCTGAGTCGGCATAGGCGAATTCGCGGAAGTAGTGATGGGCGCTCATTTCGCCGCCGTACACCGCATCCTCTGCGCGCATCTTCTCCTTGATGAAAGCGTGGCCGCTCTTGCACAGCACCGGCACGCCGCCAGCCTGCTCGACCATTTCGACGGTATTCCAGACAAGGCGCGGGTCATGCACGATCTTGCCGCCCGGATTGCGCTCCAGCGTTGCCTTGGCCAGCAGGCCGACCAGGTAATAGCCCTCGATGAAGCGGCCGGTATGGTCGAAGAAGAAGCAGCGATCGAAGTCGCCATCCCAGGCGATGCCGAAGTCGGCGCCATGCGCGCGCACGGCTTCGGCAGTGGCTGCGCGGTTTTCCGGCAGCAGCGGGTTGGGAATGCCGTTGGGGAAGTTGCCATCGGGTTCGTGGCAGATGCGGATGAACTCGAACGGCAGGTGCGGTGCCAGCAGGTCGACGATGGCGCCGGCGCCGCCGTTGCCGGCGTTCACCACCAGCTTCAGCGGCTTCAGTTTGCTGACATCGACATAGGACAGCAGATGCTGGATGTAGGCGCTCTTGTCGTGCTCGGCGGTCTGCCCAGCCTTGGCCGGGGCGGCGGGCGCGGTATCAGCGGCAACCGCATCGGAGATCGCGAACAGGCCGGTGTCCGAGCTGATCGGGCGGGCGTTCTCCTTGACCAGCTTCATCCCGTTGTAGTCCATCGGGTTGTGGCTGGCGGTGACCATTACGCCGCCAGCTGCCCCCAGGTGATCGGTCTGGAAATACACCTCTTCGGTACCGCACAGGCCGATGTCGATCACTTCGCGGCCGGTGCCGCGCAGGCCCGATGCCAGCGCATCCTGCAGCGCCGGGCTGGTCAGGCGCACGTCATGGCCAAGGACCACCGGGCCGGGCGCGAGCTGCGCGGCCAGGGCCACGCCTATGCGGCGGGCCAGGTCTTCGTTCAGTTCTTCCGGCACGCGGCCACGGATGTCATAGGCCTTGAAGGCGGGCAGGGGCATCGATCAGATCCTTTGGTGAGCTCAGCTTTTCATTGTAGCGCCCGGGCTGTATGGGAATCGTTTCCATCAGGCAACGCCACATGACTGACGTTCCCTGTCAGGCTTGCGCCGGCCGCCTGCTGGCCCTGCCAGGGCGTCTGCCCGGTGCACCCGGCAGCGGCGCCAGCAGCGCCTCCAGATCTGCTGCATCGAAGCGTGGACCTGTGCCTCCGGCACCCTCGAGGATCGCCTCGGCCAGGTCGGCCTTGCGCTGCTGCAGCTCGGCGATGCGTTCTTCGACGCTGCCTGCGGCGATCAGCTTGTAGACGAACACGGGCTGATCCTGGCCGATGCGATGGGCACGGTCGGTGGCCTGGTTCTCGGCGGCCGGGTTCCACCACGGATCAAAGTGGATGACAGTGTCGGCGGCGGTCAGATTCAAGCCCACGCCGCCGGCCTTCAGGCTGATGAGGAACACGGGAACCTCGCCGTCCATGAAGCGCTGTACCGGTGTTACCCGGTTCTGGGTGTCGCCGGTCAGGGTCACGTAGGCCAGGCCCAGCGCATCCAATGCCTGCGCAATCAGGGCCAGCATGCCGGTGAACTGCGAGAACAGCAGGATGCGGCGTCCTTCTTCGACCATGGACGGCAGCATCTCGCGCAGCAGGTCCAGCTTGGCCGAGCCGGCAGTGCGCGCGGGTGTCCCGCCCGGCAGCAGACGCGGATCGCAGCAGACCTGGCGCAGCTTCAGCAGGGCGTCCAGCACCACGATGTGGTTGCGTGCCAGCCCGCTGCCGTTGATTGCTTCGCGCACCTGTTTTTCCATTGCCGCACGCACGGTTTCGTACAGTTCGCGCTGGCCGCCTTCCATCGCCACGGTGCGGGTGATGACCGTCTTCGGCGGAAGTTCGGAGGCGACCTGGTCCTTGCGTCGGCGCAGGATGAAAGGACGCATGCGCTGGGCCAGCAGCTGTGCGCGCCGGCGATCGCTGCCGCGCTCGATGGGGTGGCGCCAGTGCTGGTTGAACTGCTTTTCGCTGCCGAGCAGCCCCGGCAGCAGGAAGTCGAACTGCGTCCACAGCTCGCCCAGGTGGTTTTCCAGCGGGGTACCGGTCAGGCACAGTCGATGCCGGGCCTGCAGCGTGCGCAGCGTCGCCGCTGCACGCGATCTGGGGTTTTTCACCTGCTGTGCCTCGTCCAGGATCAGCAGGTGATAGGAATGCGCCTGCAGCGCCTGTTCGTCGCGCCAGAGCAGGGGGTAGGTGGTCAATATCAGATCATGTGCGGCAATGGCGCCGAACTGCGTCTCACGTGCGGGTCCGTGCAGGGCCAGTACGCGCAGATCCGGGGTGAAGCGCGCAGCTTCACTCTGCCAGTTGTGCAGCAGTGACGTCGGCATGACCACCAGTGCCGGTTTGTCCAGGCGGCCGCTCTGCTTTTCAACCAGGAGATGGGCCAGCGTCTGCAGTGTCTTGCCCAGGCCCATGTCATCGGCCAGCACGCCGCCCAGACCCTGCTGGCGCAGGTACTGCAGCCAGGACAGGCCTTCAAGCTGGTAGCTGCGCAGCGTCGCGCGCAAGCCCTGGGGCGCCGGGACAGCGGTCATCGCCGGTGCGTCCAGCAGGCGCTGCACGCGTGCGCGGGTATCGTTGCTGCTGTGCAGTCGCAGCTGCGCGGCGTCCTGCAGTGCCTGCAGGCGTCCGCGATCGTGCGCCTGCAGGCGCAACGGTTGCCCGTGGTCACCGAACAGATCCGCCAGCAGCGCGATCACCGGTTTCAGACGCCCCGCGCGCAGTGCCAGGCGTTCATTGCCCGCCGTCGTCAGCAGTACGTTCTCGTCATCGCCGATCGCGTCCAGCTGGCCGCGCAGCCAGCGCGGATCGGACTGCAGTACGCCCTGCAACAGCGGAACCAGGGCAACGCTGCGGCCATCGACGTCAATGGTCAGGGCCAGGTCGAACGCAGCGCTGTCGGTGGACATCGACCGCACATCCAGGTCGATCTCCTCAACCCGGGTGATGCGATGGCGGAAGGCATCGTCAGTCTCGATCTTCCAGCCCAGCGCTTCCAGCCGCAGCACATCCTCCAGCAGGAAGCGGGTCCAGTCGAAACTGCGCAGCTCGAACAACGGGCCACCGCCATCCAGCACGATGCGCGGTTGCCGCTCGCGGTGCAGATGGACGCTGTTCAGTTCCGCTTCGCGCCGTGCCTCCCCGGCCAGGTCACGCGGCAGCAGGTAGAGCTGGCCCTCGGCGCCATGCACGAACAGCGACGGGTCGTCGAGAAAACGCACGTGTTCGCCGTATTCGAAAGCGACGGTGGCGACGTCGAGCCACTGCGAGGCATCGCGTTCGGTGAGCCAGGCGGGACGGTACTCCATGCTGTGCAGATGGAGGATCGGCGTCATCGCCTGGGTCTGCAGGGTGGGCAGCGTTGGCCTGGAGGCCGGACGCAGCAGGCCCGGCGCGCCCTGCAGGGAGGTTTCCAGCGCGGCCAGCAGCACGGCGGCGACATGCTCGCACTGCCCGCCAACCGGACAGGTGCAGCGACTCTGCAGGGGGCTGTGCGGTGTGCGGGCGCTGGCATCCAGGTCGATCGACACCTGCCAGCCCTCGAGCTGGGCGGTCAGCAGCGGTGACTGGTAGCGCAGTTCACGCACTGCCGAAACGAGGTGGTTGCCCTTGCCCAGTGTCCCGGCATCCAGCCAGCGGGACAGTTCCCCTCCGGTGAATACTACGGCCATGCGTCGTCCTGTCCTCTCCATCTGCAGCACGCGTTGCCAAGGGCACCGCAAGCGGGGAAGCGGACATTCTACGGATTGAAGGACCGGCATGCTGGTTCATGCTGCGGCGCATCCCAGCCGGCAACGGGTGTACCGCTAGAATGGCGGCATTCTCACCGGGTAGGGCAGTAGAGATGCAGCAATCGACTTCCAGCGGCACGCGCAGCAAGCGTTTCGCCTCTGCGGCGGATGCCCTGCAGGGCGTGGTCGCTGATGGCCAGGTTCTGGCCGTGGGTGGCTTCGGCCTGTGCGGTATTCCTGAAGCACTGATCGCCGCGTTGCGCGACAGTGGCGCCAAGGGCCTGACCGTGATCTCCAACAACGCCGGCGTGGATGGCTTCGGCCTGGGCCAGCTGCTGGAAACCCGGCAGATCAAGAAGATGATCTCGTCCTACGTGGGCGAGAACAAAGAGTTCGAGCGGCAGTTCCTGGCCGGCGAGCTGGAGCTGGAGTTCAACCCGCAGGGCACCCTGGCCGAACGCCTGCGTGCCGGTGGTGCGGGTATCCCGGCCTTCTTCACCGCTACCGGCTACGGCACGGTGGTGGCCGAAGGCAAGGAAACCCGTGAGTTCGACGGCAAGCACTACGTGATGGAAACCGCGCTGCGTGCCGACGTGGCGCTGGTAAAGGCCTGGAAAGCCGACGAGGCCGGCAACCTGGTGTTCCGCAAGACCGCGCGCAACTTCAATCCGGCCTGCGCGATGGCCGGCAAGGTCTGCATCGTGGAAGTGGAGGAGGTGGTGCCGGTCGGCAGCATCGATCCGGACCAGGTGCATCTGCCGGGCATCTACGTGCACCGCATCGTGCACAACCCCACCCCCGAAAAACGTATCGAACAGCGCACCATCCGCGCGGAGGGCAACTGACATGGCATGGACCCGCGATGAGATGGCGGCGCGCGCTGCGCGTGAACTGACCGACGGTGCCTACGTGAACCTGGGCATCGGCCTGCCGACGCTGGTGGCCAATCACATTCCCGATGGCGTGGACGTGTGGCTGCAATCGGAGAACGGCCTGCTGGGTATCGGCCCGTTCCCGACCGAGGACGAAGTCGATGCAGACCTGATCAATGCCGGCAAGCAGACCGTCACCGCACGTGCAGGGGCCAGCTATTTCGGCAGCCATGACAGCTTCGCGATGATCCGCGGTGGCCACGTCAACCTGGCCATCCTGGGTGCAATGCAGGTGACCGACCAGGGCGACCTGGCCAACTGGATGGTGCCCGGCAAGATGGTCAAGGGCATGGGCGGTGCGATGGACCTGGTGGCTGGCGTACAGCGGGTGGTGGTGCTGATGGAGCACACCGCCAAGAACGGCGAACACAAGATCCTGTCCGAGTGCACGCTGCCGTTGACCGGCGTGGGCGTGGTCGATCGCATCATCACCGACCTGGCGGTGTTCGATGTGAGCGATGACGGTCTGGTGCTGGTAGAGACTGCCGCGGGTGTGGGCGAGGATGAGTTGAAGGAAAAGACCGGCGTTGCGTTCAAGCGCCGCTGAGCATCCACGGGGCGGCACGTCGCTGCCCCCTCTCCCTGAATCCCCCATGCTGTTTCCCCACGACCTGCCTGATGCTGACGTCCGCCATCTGCCGGGCTGGTTGCCAGCGGGGGACGCAGACGCGCTGTTGCAAGCGCTGTGCGAAGCGGTTCCTTGGGAGATTCACCGCATCCGCATGTTCGGCAACTGGGTTGATTCACCACGGCTCAGTTGCTGGATCGGTGATCCGCAGGCGCGTTACCGCTATTCGGGTGCCGAGTTCGTGCCCCACCCGTGGCCGCCCCTGTTGTCACCGCTGCGCGATCGGCTGCAGGGACAGGGCGTCGGTCGATTCAACAGCGTACTGCTCAACCGCTATCGCGGCGGCACTGACTACATGGGCTGGCACAGCGATGACGAGCCCGAGCTGGGGCCGGCGCCGCTGATTGCTTCGTTGAGCCTCGGCGCGGCACGCCGCTTTCTGCTGCGCCGTCGCGATGACACCACGCGCAAGGCGGAATTCCTGCTGGGTCATGGCGACCTGCTGCTGATGGGCGGCACTACCCAGCGCCACTACCAGCACGCGTTGCCCAAGATGGCGCGGGTGCAGGGGGAACGCATCAACCTGACGTTCCGCTGGATCACGCCGCGCTGAGGGCTGCCGCCGGGCATGGCCCGGCGCTACCGGAACCGCGCGGGGTAGCGCCGGGCCATGCCCGGCGAGTGCAGCGGTGGTCAATCAGCGCTTCAGTGCCTGCTTGTCGTTCTGCCCGCTGCTCAGCGTCCAGCCCACTACGTCCTGCGCTACCTGCTGCAGGCCACGCTCGAACGCCGCTGCCACTGCCGACACGTCGGTGCTGCCTACCGGCTGCAGCTGACGGAAGGTTCGGTCGGCGACCACCCGCTGGTTGGTCACGTCGATCAGCTTGGCGTTGATCTCGATGACGACCGTTGGCGTTGCCTGGCCCTGGTAGTCCGATTCGAAGCGACGGATGTCAGTGGACAGCTTGTAGTCGGCGCGGATGCCGGCAGCGACGCGGGCCACGCCGTGGATGCGGCCGGAATCCTCGAAGCCGCGCAGCAGGGTGTCCTCGATCATGTCGGTGGCCGGCTGTGCCCAGCTGGCGCCCTTGTAGATCTCCAGCTCCGATGGCGTCGGTCGCACGTTGATGCGCGGGCTGTCGACCATGCGTGCAGCGCTGGGCTTGGCCAGCACCAGTTGCCAGTCGGCCTGCGGCCAGCTGGGGTCGACCTTGACCTGCACGGCCGGCGAATAGAGGGTGACGGGGTTCTTGTCGCCGCTGCCGAGGATCGAGCAGCCACCCAGCAGGGTGGCCAGCGACGCTGCCAGCAACAGGCGCGGAAGGGTGGTCGGGCTCATTTGGGTTCGAACTCCTTCGGGGCGTCGCGGCCGAGCAGGTAGCGTGCGGGGTTGTTCTCGAGACGGTCGCTGACCCGGCGCAGGTCGCGGATCAGGCCACGCAGTTCACCCAGGGTCGGGCCGAGCTGGCCGAGGCCGTCATTGGCGAAGCTGTTGATGGCGGCGCGGTTCTCGCCAAGGATCGAATCGGCATTGCCGGCGGCCGAATCAAGCTTGGCCAGGGTGGCGTCGAGCTTGTCGATGATGCCCGGCAACTGCTGCACCAGGTTCTTGTCCAGGCGCTCGATGGTGCCGTTGGTGGTCTTCAGGGTGGTGTCCAGGCTGCGCGCGGCGTCGCGCGCGCTGAGCAGCAGCGACTGCGTCCCCTGGTCACGGTCGGCCAGGCCGCCACTGATCGTTTCCAGGTTGGCCAAAGTGGCGTTGATCGAGGCGACGTTACGGTCGCTGAGGATCTGGTCCATGCGCTCGACGATGCGGTTGGCCACGTCGGTGATGTTCTGCAGCGCCGACGGCGTGGTCGGGATGATCGGTGCCGGGTCCTTGTTGACCGTGGTCAGCGCCGGCGACTGCGGCGTGCCGCCGCTGAGCTGGATGATCGACGGGCCGGTCAGGCTGGTGATCGCCAGCTTGGCGCGGGTATCGGTCTTGACCGGCGTGGTCGAGTTCAGGCGGATGCGTGCGACCACCTGGCGCGGATCGTCCGGCACCAGGTTCAGTTCGGTGATCGAGCCCACCGCGATGCCGTTGTACTGCACCGGGCTGCCGACCGACAGGCCGGTCACTGCCTCGCGGAACACTACCCGGTATTCCTGCCAGGTACGGTCGGAGGAGTACTTGGCGGCCCACAGGCCGAAGGCCAGCAGGGCCAGGCCGGTGATCAGGGTGAACGCGCCGATCAGCACGTAGTTGGCTTTCGTTTCCATGGCTCAGGCACTCTCGATCTGTTCGCCACGCGCGGCGCGCGCGCGGGGTCCGTGGAAGTATTCCTGGATCCACGGATGATCCAGTCTCTCGATTTCCGGCAGCGGCGCATTGGCCACCACCTTGCGGTCGGCGATGACCGCCACCCGGTCGCAGATCGCATACAGCGTGTCCAGGTCGTGGGTGATCAGGAACACGGTCAGCCCCAGCGCTTCCTGCAGGGTCTTGATCAGACGGTCGAACGCGGCCGCACCGATCGGGTCCAGCCCGGCGGTGGGTTCGTCCAGGAACAGCAGCGGTGGATCCAGCGCCAGCGCACGTGCCAGGCCAGCGCGCTTGCGCATGCCGCCAGACAGCTGCGAGGGCAGCTTGTTGATCGCATCGGCTGGCAGGCCGGCCAGTTTCACCTTCAGCAGGGCCAGCTCGTAGTGCCAGCGCTCGGGCAGTTCGCGGTGGTGTTCCTTCAGCGGCACCTGCACGTTCTCGCCGACGGTCAGCGACGAGAACAGGGCGCCGTCCTGGAACAGCACGCCGGTATTGCGTTCGATGTGCAGGCGGCTCTCGGCGTCATCGGCACGCGCATCGCGGCCGAGCACTTCGATCTGCCCTTCATCCGGCACGCGCAGGCCCAGGATCGAGCGCATCAGCACCGATTTACCGGTGCCCGAACCGCCCACTACGCCAAGGATCTCGCCACGGCGCACGTCCAGGTCCAGCCCTTCGTGCACGGTCTGGCTGCCAAAGCGGTTGACCAGCCCGCGCACGCGGATGGCCAGGTCGTGGCCTTCGTCGTCCTGCATGGGCACTTCGTCGGGGATCGGATGCGTGCTCATGTCACCAGTCCATGTGCATGAACCACAACGCCGCGAAGGCGTCGATGATGATCACCAGCGAGATCGTCTGCACCACGCTGGAGGTGGTGCGCTCGCCGACCGACTGCGCGGTGCCTTCGACCTTCAGGCCTTCCAGGCAGCCGATCAGGCCGATCACCAGCGCGAATACCGGCGCCTTGGACAGCCCCACCAGCATGTGCCGCACTTCCATCGTGTCGTGCATGCGCGCGATATACATCTGCGGCGGAATATCCAGATCGAACGCGCCGACGGTGATACCGCCAGCCAGGCCGGCGACCATCGCGATGAAGGTCAGCAGCGGCAGCGTCACCAGCAGCGCGACCAGGCGCGGCAGCACCAGCAGATCGATGGGGTCGAGCCCCAGGGTGCGCATCGCATCGATTTCCTCGCGTGCCTTCATTGCACCGATCTGCGCGGTGAAGGCACTGGCGGTGCGGCCGGCCAGCACGATCGCGGTCAGCAGCACGGCGAATTCGCGCAGGAAGGCGATGTTCACCAGTTCGACCACGAAGATCTCCGCGCCGAAATCGCGCAGGATCGTAGAACCGAGGAAGGCGATCACTGCGCCGACCAGGTAGGACAGCAGCGCCACCAGTGGTACCGCGTCCAGCCCGACCTGCTCCATTTGATGCACGGTCGCGGTCAGGCGGAAACGCCGGGGTTCCTTGACCAGGCGTGCGGCCTTGACCAGGTTCTCACCGAGGAAGCTGCACAGCGCCTTGATGTTGTGGCCCGTGGCATGGACGCTGACGCCCAGCCGCTCCAGCGCCGCCAGCACGCCGAAGTCACGCTTCGGCTTCGGACGGTCGTCGGCGACTTCTTCGATGGTGCACACCAGCGCCTGGTGGTCCGGCCGGAACTGCAGTGCGTCTTCGCTCAGGTCAGCGCGATGGGCGACGCGCAGCACCTGCAGCACGCCGGCCGAGTCGAGCAGCTCGATGCCGGTGGCGTCGATGCCGGTCAGCGTGTCCGGAACGCCACGCAGCACTTCGGCCGCGGCCAGCGCGGTCTTCAGGGTCCAGTGGCCGGACAGCCGGATCAGTCCCGGATCCTGAGCGTCCTGTTCGAGCTGGGGGGCGTGGGTCGGGGTCATGGGGGCCATTCGGGTCGCAGCATAACCGTTCTGAATTGCACGTCGCGTCGAACCAGGATGAATTTCTCCAGCAGAGCCTGACGTAGGTAATACTACGGCGCATGTCCGCAGACGCTCACACGATCCCCACGCCCCAGGCCACCTACGCGCAGCGCGTGGCCTTCGTTTCCGAGATCGCCGGCCGCCTGCACAGCTACGGCACAACGGCCCAGCGCCTGGAAGCGGCGGTGGTTGCATTGGCCCGCCAGCTCGATCTGGATTGTGAACCGTGGTCGAATCCCACCGGCATCATCCTCAGTTTCAGCGACCCGGCGCAGGCCATCGGCTCCAGCGACATCACCCGGGTGATCCGGCTGGCGCCCGGCGAGAACGACCTGCACAAGCTCAGCGTGGCTGACGGGATCGCCGAAGAAGTGGCCAACGGCCGCATGAGCATTGCCCAGGGCCATACCGCGCTGCGCCAGCTGGACAAGGATCCGGGCCGGCGCGGCAAGCTGCGCACCATCCTGTCCTTCACCCTTGGTGCGGCCGGCGTGGCAGGCATGTGGAAGCTGCCGTGGCTGGACATCGCCACCGCCGGCGTCATCGGCTTGTTGATCGGCCTGCTCGGCATGGTCACCGACAAGCGCCCGGCCAGCCGTGAAGCGGCCGAAGCGCTGGCGGCGCTGCTGGCCGGCCTGGTCGCCACCGTGGTCGCCACGTTCGTGGGCGCCCTGAATCTCAATACGGTGATCATCGCCTCGCTGGTGGTGCTGCTGCCTGGCATGTCACTGACCAATGCGGTCAATGAACTGGCCAGCCAGCACTGGGTGTCCGGCACCGCGCGCTTTGCCGGCGCGCTGACCACGATCATGAAGCTCAGTGTCGGCGCGATGATCGCGGTGACACTGGCCGATGTGCTGGGGCTGGACCCGATGATCCGTGCCTCGCGGCCCCAGGGGCCGTGGGTGGAGTGGGGCTCGCTGCTGACGGCGGCGTTCGCCTTCGCCATGTTGTTCAAGGCCAACCGCCGCGACTATCCGTGGGTGATCGCCGCGTCGGTCGCCGGTTACGCGATCTCCAAATTTGGTGGTCATGCCTGGGGTACGCCGGCCGGCATCTTCCTGTCGGCGATGCTGCTGACCGCCGGCGGCAACCTGTTCGGGCGCGTGGTCGGCCGTCCCGGCGCGATCATCCGCCTGCCGGGCATCATCATGATGGTGCCTGGCAGCACCAGCCTGCGCGGCGTGCTGACCCTGGTCCAGCAACAGGACGTGGGTGCCGGCCAGAGCGTGTTCCTGACCGTGTTGAACGTGGTGATGGCGCTGGTCGCCGGCCTGCTGTTCGGCAACCTGCTGATGCCGGCGCGCAAGACGCTGTAGGTGTGGACCGTTGGTCCGCACACCCTTGAATGGTGTGGGTGTGGACCGTTGGTCCACACGCCGGACAAAGAAAAAACGCCGGCTTTCGCCGGCGTTTCTCATTGCAACCCGATCAGGCCTCAGGCCTTCTTGATCAGGAAATCTTCCGGCTTCTTGCTGCCCTTGGCGGTCAGCTCGGCCATCCAGCGCGGCTGCTTGCCACGACCGGTCCAGGTTTCCTTCGGGTTGGCCGGGTTGCGGTACTTCGGCGCAACCTTGCCCAGCTTGCGGCCGGCGGTCTTGGACGGGGCCTTGGTGGCCTTGGCGACCTTGCGCGCGCGCGGTGCGGGGGCATCACCGAACAGTTCCTCGATGGTGTAACCCTCGGTCTTGGCCAGCTTGCTCAGCTGGGCACGCACCTTGGTGATCGGGCGACGCTTGGCGACGATGGTCTGCTGCTTCTTGGCTGTGCGGATCAATGCGCCCAGCTCACGTGCCGACAGGCCGGTCAGGTCGATGCTCATCAACGATTACTCCAGAAACTAATTTAGGGACAGGGACGAGCCGGTCCGTGGCGTCGCGGGACAGAGTAATGAGGAATTAATCCCAGCACAAACAGTTGTGGTCACCGTCTGTCGGCTGGCTGGCCCGGTTGCGACCATTTTGACCGGATTATGTCCGCTGCGATTTTCCGGGGATGGCCATCCGGCATAAAAAAGACCGGGGTATACCCCGGTCTTTTCCGATCAACCCTGCAGGCGCTGCAGCAGGGTGGCCTTGTCCAGGCTCTCCGCTTCGGCCGCCCGACGCGAGCGGTACTCGAAGGTCCCTGCGGCCAGGCCGCGCTCGCTGACCACCACCCGGTGCGGGATGCCGATCAGTTCCATGTCGGCAAACATCGCGCCCGGGCGCAGGCCGCGGTCGTCCAGTGCGGCATCCAGACCGGCATCGCGCAGCTCCTGCAGCAGGCCTGCAGCGGCATCGGCCACGCCCGCGTCGCCCTTCGGATTGATCACGCAGACCACCACCTGCCACGGCGCCATCGCGTCGGGCCAGATGATGCCGGCGTCGTCGTGGTTCTGCTCGATGGCTGCAGCGACCACACGCGAAATGCCGATGCCGTAGCAGCCCATCGTCATCACCGCGGCCTTGCCGTTCTCGTCCAGCACGGTGGCATCGAGCGCCTTCGCATAGGTGCGGCCCAGCTGGAACACGTGGCCGACTTCGATGCCGCGGGCGATTTTCAGTTCGCCGCCATCCAGCGCACGATCACCGGCACGCACGTTGCGGATGTCCGCCACTTCCGGTTCCGCCAGGTCGCGGCCCCAGTTGACGCCAGCCAGGTGGAAACCGGCCTCGTTGGCACCCACGACGAAGTCGGACATCGCCGCCACTTCGCGATCGGCGACCACGCGGATCGGCTTGGCCGGCGCGACCGGACCGAGGAAGCCCGGCACGCTGCCGAGGTAGTCGGCGATCTCTGCTTCGCTGGCAAAGCGCTGCTCGTCCAGGCCGGCAACCTTGCCCAGCTTGATCTCATTGACCTCGTGGTCGCCACGCACCAGCACCAGCACGAACTGCTGTGCCTTGCCTTCACCGGCGATCAGCGCCACCGACTTCACCGTGCGCTGCAGGTCGATGCCGAGCAGGGCGGCAACGTCTTCGCAGGTCTTCTGGGTCGGAGTTTCGACCTTGCGCAGCGTTTCGCTGGCCGCAGCACGCGCGGCCGGATCGGCGGCAATGGCCGCTTCCATGTTGGCGGCGTAGTCCGAACCGGTGGAGAACACCAGCGCGTCTTCACCGGAATCGGCGATCACGTGGAATTCCTGCGAGGCGTCACCGCCGATCGCACCGGAATCGGCCTGTACCATGCGGAAATCCAGGCCCAGACGGGTGAAGATGCGGCTGTAGGCCACCTTCATGTTTTCGTACTCACGCACGAGGTCTTCGTCGTGCAGGTGGAACGAATAGGCGTCCTTCATCAGGAACTCGCGCGCACGCATCACACCGAAGCGCGGACGGATCTCGTCGCGGAACTTGGTCTGGATCTGGTAGAAGTTCACCGGCAGCTGCTTGTAGCTGGACAGTTCGCTGCGCGCGAAATCGCAGGCGGCTTCTTCGGCGGTGGGGCTGTAGCAGAAGGTCTGTTCCTTGCGGTCCTTGATCTTCAGCAGCTGCGGGCCGAACTTCTGCCAGCGACCGGTCTGCTCCCACAGTTCCTTCGGCTGGATGGTCGGAATCTGGAATTCGACGGCACCGGCACGGTCCATTTCCTCGCGGACGATGCGTTCGACCTTGCGCAGCACGCGCAGGCCCAGCGGCGACCAGGTGTAGAGGCCGGACGCGAGCTTGCGGATCATGCCCGCGCGCAGCATCAGCCGGTGGCTGGTCAGCTCGGCGTCGCTGGGGGTTTCCTTGGTGGTGTGCAGGTGGAACTGGGAGAGGCGCATCGTCGGCTTCGGATTTCGGCAGAGACACCTATTCTGCCAGCCCGGCCGGGGGAGGGGTATCGGCCGGGCGGCGCCCGGCACCCGCAGAGGCCAGAGCAACGGCAACGTCAAAAGCGGGATTTCTGTGGGATGGCGGGGTGGGTCCGGTTGCGGGGGACGCCGTGAATCCGTCCATGGAGGCTTGGGCGCGCCATCCATGGCGCTTACACCCCCGCAACCGGACCCACCCCGCCTTCGACAGATTTCTGCGATCTGCCGGAATGGCATGGGCTGCTCTTGGTGGGTGTCGACCTTGGTCGACACGGTAGATCCACGCCATGCGTGGATGATCTTCGTTCAATTGTCGAAATCTTCGATTTCGATGGAGATTCATCCACGCATGGCGTGGATCTACTGGCCATCGGGAAACTGTCGAAGGCGGGGCGGTGTCGGATTGCGGGGTGTCAGCCGCATGGATGCGGCTGCCAAGCCTACAGGGACGTACTTGCGGCGTCCCCGCAATCCGACACCGCCCCGTCATCCCACGGAATGCCCGCTTTTGACGTTGACGTTGACGTTGATTCGGCGGGTGCCGGGCGCCGCCCGGCCGATCCCCCCTTCAACCCGCCGGTGGGCAGTACGCCTTGATCGCCGCCTCGGCCAGGCCCTTCTGCGCGCTGCGCTGTTCCGGGGTAAGCGCGGTATCGGCCTTGCCGTCGCCATCGGTGTCCTGCATCACCGGGCCGCTGCCCTCCAGCAGCGCCACGTTGGCGCGGGCGGTGCTGCATTGCTCCGGCACCGGCGCGGCGGCAGGCTCCGGCGCCGCGTCCGCCACCGGCGTCCTGGCCTGGGCACGGGTCTCGTACTTGGCCCCGGCCGGCGGCGTTTCCGAATACTGGGTCACGCCCTTGGCGTCCTTCCACTTGTAGACAGGGCCGGCCAGCGCCGTGGTACTGGCCAACAGCAGCAGGCAACCCAGGCAGGACAGGGCACGCATGGCAAACTCCGCAGAATGGGCGTAGAACGCCGATTGCAGCATTGGCGCCGACCGCTGGCAAGTCGATTAAACTGGATTCCATGGACCCGATCACACCGCCGCCGCGCTCGCGCACGATTTACCTGCTGCCCAACCTGTTCACCACGGCTGGGCTGTTCTCTGGCTTCTACGCCATCATCGCCGCGGCCAACGGGGATTTCGTCAATGCCAGCATCGCCGTGTTCGTGGCGGCGGTGATGGATGGCCTCGATGGCCGCGTCGCGCGCCTGACCGGCACCAGCAGCGAGTTCGGCGTGCAGTACGACTCGCTGGCCGATCTGGTCAGCTTCGGCATGGCGCCGGCGCTGGTGATGTACCACTGGTCCCTGTCGGAACTGAAGTACGACGGTGAACTGGTCGGTCGCCTGGGCTGGGCAGTGGCGTTCCTGTACGCCGCCTGCGCGGCGCTGCGTCTGGCCCGCTTCAACACCCAGGTGGCCGTGGTCGACAAGCGCTGGTTCGTCGGCCTGGCCAGCCCGGCTGCCGCCGGCCTGATGATGTCCTTCGTCTGGGCCTTCGCCGATGGCACGTTGGGCTGGAACGGCAACGAGCTGCGCTTCGTGGCGCTGGCGGTGACCCTTGTCGCTGCGCTGCTGATGGTCAGCCGCATCCGCTTCTGGAGCTTCAAGGGCGGCGCGGCCAAAGAGGGTGCACGTTCAGACCGTGTCCCGTTCCTGGTGCTGGCACTGGTGCCGATCGCCATCGCCATCGCGGTGATCGATCTGCCACGTGTGTTGCTCGTCGTCGGCATCCTCTACGCCCTGTCAGGCCCGGTGATGTGGGGCGTGCAGCGCCTGCGCAAGAAGCCCGAGGCAGCGTGAGTCAGGACCTGCCCGTGTTGTGGTCCCCGGCCCAGCAGGCCTGGCTGCAGGCCATGGGCTACACCGTCTATCACGACGGCCAGCTGGCCGCCGAGATGGACGCGGCATTGCAGCTGAGCGTGGCCGAAGCCGAGGCATCGATGCCTGCGGCGGTCGAGCCGACGCGCACGGCTCCGCCTTCGACGCAGCACACGCGCAACCAGCGCGATCCTGCGCCGGAACAGCGGCCCGAGCGCGCGCCGCCACGCACTGCCGTGCCGGTGGCGGCGCCGGATACCGTGCCGGCTGCTGCACGTCCGCTGCCCACCGGAAACGCGCGCCAGCCGCTGGTGCGCTTGCCTGATCGCCTGCAGATCGCGCTGTTGCGAGCGTCGGGCTGCAATCCCAACGACCCGGCCACACAGACGCTGATGGAAAGCTGGCCGCTGGAACAACTGCGTCGCGACCCTGCTGCCAAGCGCGCGTTGTGGCCGCAGCTGCGAGCGCTGCGCAAGGGCGGAACCGCATGAGTGCGGTCAGCCAGCCCGGGCCGGTGGCGATGCGTGCACTGCGCGAGAGTGATCTCAACGCGGTGATGGCCATCGAAGTGCGTGGCTATCCCTACCCCTGGACCCGCGGCATTTTCCTGGATTGCCTGCGTGCCGGTTACCCCGGCCTGGCCATGGAGCGCGATGGCCTGTTGATCGGCTATGGCGTGCTCAGCCTCGCTGCCGATGAAGCACATGTGCTGAACATCTGCATCGATCCACTGGTGCAGTCGCGTGGCCTCGGCCGTGAGCTGCTGCGTGCGCTGGTCCGTCTGGCCGGTGATCGAGGTGCGCAGCGGGTGTTCCTGGAAGTGCGTCCGTCCAATACGCCAGCCCTGGCGCTGTATCACAGCGAAGGCTTCAACGAAATCGGCCGGCGCCCCCGCTACTACCCTGCTGCGCAGGGACGCGAAGACGCACTGGTGATGGCGATTGAACTGGTGGACGGTGAGCTGGAGACGATGCCGCCGCTGTAATCGGCGTCGCGTGGCCGCTGCGCTCGCCGGGCATGGCCCGGCGCTACCGATGCGTTGTTTACGCCAGCCGCAGGGCCAACACGCCAGCCACGATCAACGCCGCCGCCAGCCAACGCGCACGCGGCACCCGCTCGCGCAGCAGGAACACCGAGATCAGCAGCGCGAACAGGATCGACGATTCGCGCAGCGCCGACACCATGGCCACCGGCACCTGGGTCATCGCCCACAGCGCCATCGCATACGACGCGGTGGTGCCGATGCCGCCGGCCACACCCAGCGGCCAGTGCTGGCGCGCATACGCCAGCAGCTTGCCGCGCTGCCGATGCAGTGCCCACAGCGGCAACGGAATGCCCGACAGCAGGAACAGCCACAACGTATAGCTCAGCGCATTGCCGGACAGCCGTGCGCCCTGCGCATCGACCAGTGTGTAGGTGGCGATCATCGCCGCCGTCAGCAATGGCAGCCGCAGCTGGCCGCCGCGTGCGCCGCGGGCCATGCACAGGATGCCGCCACTCACCAGGATGACGCCGAGCCAGGCCGACGGCGGCAGGCGTTCGCCGAGCACGGCGCCGGCCAGCGCAACCAGGATCGGCGCGCAGCCGCGCATCATCGGATACGCCAGGCTCATGTCGACCTGCTGGTAGCAGCGTGCGACCAACGCGTAGTACGTCACCTGCAGCAGCACCGACGCGCCCAGCCACGGCCAGCTTTCCGTGGCAGGGAAGTGCAGCCACGGCAAGACGAGCGCAGACAACAGCGCGGCGCTGCCGGTGACCAGTACGGTGCCGAGGAACTTGTCCGGTCCGCGTTTGACGATCGCGTTCCAGCTGGCATGTAGTGCCGCGGCAGCGAGGACCAGCAGGAAGATGGAAAGTGGCATCGGGTGATGATGCCATGCGGGGAAAAATGAAACGCCGGGCATTGCCCGGCGTCAGCCTTGAAAATGTGCCAACCAAGGTTGGCACCTACCAAAGCGGAACGGTGGGTGCGGACCCAGGTCCGCACCCACCAGTGAGGCGTTACAGCTTCGCGCGCTGCTCGCGCAGGCCAGCCAGCTGGTTGTTCCAGTCGACCAGGCGCACGCGCTCCTGCTCGATCACCGCCGGCGGCACCTTGTCGGAGAACTTGGCCAGCTTGGTCTCGCTCTTCTCCTGCTCGCCTTCCACGCGCTTGATCTCCTTGTCCAGGCGCGCGCGCTCGGCATCGAGATCAACCAGGCCTTCCAGCGGTACCAGCAGCTTCAGCTCACCGACGATCGCGGCGGCTGCCGGCGGCGCACTCTGTGCGTCGCCCAGCCACTGGATGCTGTCCAGCTTCAGCAGGAACGACAGCGAGGCGCTGAAGCGTTCGATGCGCACGCGGTCCTGTGCCAAGCCGGCCAGCAGGCGCAGCGGTACCAGCTTGGACGGGGCGACGTTCAGTTCGCTGCGCACGCGGCGCACGGCACTGATCACCGCCTTCAACCATTCAACGTCGGCCTCGGCCTGCGCATGATCGCCCTCGAACTCGGCGGCGGTCGGGTACGGACGCAGCGACAGCGTGGTTTCGGCCAGGCCCAGGCGCGGGGCCAGCTGCTGCCACAGCTGTTCGGTGATGAACGGGGTCAGCGGGTGCAGCAGGCGCAGCAGCGCTTCCAGCACGTACAGCAGCGTGTGGCGGGTGCTGTCAGCGTCGGCGGCATCGGCGCCATTCAACGCCGGCTTGCTCAGCTCCAGGAACCAGTCGCAGAACTCGTTCCAGGCGAATTCGTATAGGCATTGCGCCAGCAGGTCGAAGCGATAGGCGGCGAAATGGCCCTGCGCTTCGGCGGTGGTGGCGGCCAGGCGCGAGAGGATCCAGCGCTCGGCATCGGTACGCGGGGTCGGCACGCCGGTGAACGCCGCACCTTCGGTGTTCATCAGGGTGAAGCGGCTGGCGTTCCACAGCTTGTTGCAGAAATTCTTGTAGCCCTCGGCGCGGTTCATGTCGAACTTGATGTCGCGGCCATGGGTGGCCAGCGCGGCGATGGTGAAACGCAGCGCATCCGCGCCATGGGCGGCGATGCCGTCCGGGAACTCCTTGCGCGTGGCCTTCTCGATCTTCTCCACCATGCGCGGCTGCATCAGCCCGCCGGTGCGCTTGGCCACCAGATCGTCGATGGTGATGCCGTCGATGATGTCCAGCGGATCGAGCACGTTGCCCTTGCTCTTGGACATCTTCTGGCCCTGGCCATCGCGGATCAGGCCGGTGAAGTAGACGTCCTTGAACGGGATCTTCCCGGTCAGGTTGTCGGTGGCCATGATCATGCGCGCCACCCAGAAGAAGATGATGTCGAAGCCGGTGATCAGCACCGACGACGGCAGGTAGCGGTCGAAACCGCGCTCGGCCATCGCCTGCTCGTTCGGCCAGCCCAGGGTGGAGAACGGCCACAGCTGCGAGGAGAACCAGGTCTCCAGCACGTCGCTTTCCTGGCTCAGCACCACGTCGCTGCCGAGATTGTTCTTCGCCCGCACTTCCGCTTCGCTGCGGCCGACGTAGCAGCTGCCGGTGGCGGCATCGAACCACGCCGGAATGCGGTGGCCCCACCACAGCTGGCGGCTGATGCACCAATCCTGGATGTTGGTCATCCAGTGGCGGTAGGTGTTGATCCAGTTCGGCGGCACGAAGGCGATAGAACCGTCTTCGACCAGCTCGAGACCACGACGCGCCAGTTCGTCCATCTTCACGAACCACTGGTCGGTCAGGTACGGCTCGATCACCTGGCCGGTACGGTCGCCGCGCGGTACCTGCAGCTTGTGCGCCTTGGTCTCGACCAGGATGCCCAGGTCTTCCAGTTCACCCAGCACGGCCTTGCGCGCGTCGTAACGGTCCAGCCCCTGGAAACGTTCCGGCGCGTTGTCGTTGATCGCGGCCACCGGGGTGAACAGGTTGATCATCGGCAGGCTGTGGCGCACGCCCACCTGGTAGTCGTTGAAGTCATGCGCCGGGGTGACCTTGACCACGCCGGTACCGAACGCACGGTCCACGTAGTCATCGGCGATCACCGGCACGCGGCGGCCGGTCAGCGGCAGCACCACGCTCTTGCCGATCAGGTGCAGGTAGCGCTCGTCTTCGGGGTGCACCATCACCGCGGTGTCACCCAGCAGGGTTTCCGGGCGGGTGGTGGCGACCACCAGGTAATCGCGGGTTTCGCGCAGCGTCTCGACGCCGTCGGCATCGCGCTCGACGTGTTCGTAGCTCAGGCCTTCATCAAGCTGGTAGGCGATCGACCACAGGAAACCGTCTTCCTCGGCGCTCTCCACTTCCAGGTCCGAAATCGCGGTCTTCAGCACCGGGTCCCAGTTGACCAGGCGCTGGCCACGATAGATCAGGCCCTGTTCGTGCCAGCGCACGAAGGCCTCGATCACCGCTTCGGACGGCTGCGGGTCCATGGTGAAGGTGCTGCGCGACCAGTCGGCCGAGGTGCCGAGCCGGCGCATCTGCCGTTCGATGATGTCGCCGGACTGCTGCTTCCACTCCCACACCTTGCCGATGAAGCCCTCGCGGCCCAGCGAATCGCGGGTCTCACCGTTGCCTTCCAGCGCCAGGTTGCGGCTGACCACCATCTCGGTGGCGATGCCGGCGTGGTCGGTACCCACCTGCCACAGCGTGTCGTAGCCGCGCATGCGGTGGTAGCGCACCAGCGCATCCATCAGGGTCTGCTGGAAGGCGTGGCCCATGTGCAGGGTGCCGGTCACGTTCGGCGGCGGCAGCAGGATGGTGTACGGCTCGCCCTTGCCGGACGGCTTGAAATGGCCGGCCTTCTCCCAGGCCTCGTAGAGGTCGGTCTCGAAGGACTTCGGGTCGTAGCTGGAGGCGAGTTGGGTCATGCGGGGGAACCAGTCATCAAGGCGGGAAGGGAGATCAGCGCGACCCGAGGGTGCGCCGGATCTTCTGGTCGGTGTGGTACTGGCTGACCGAATAGGCAGCCCAGATCGCGGCGGGCAGCCAGCCGATCAGGGTGATCTGCAGGATCAGGCAGACGATGCCGGCAAAGGGCCGGCCGATGGTGAAAAAGGACAGCCAGGGAAGAATCAGGGCGATCAGCAGGCGCATCAAGGGGGCCTCGCAGGGCTTACATGTCGTGCTTGTTCAGGTCGTAACCGGCGGTCTTGTACTGGCGCCAGCGCTCGCGCAGCGGTTCGCGCGCTTCCGGATCGGCCGGCACCACTTCCAGCACGCGCTCGCACTGGCCCAGCCAGGGTTCGTCGCGCAGGTTGATCACCAGCGGCCGCACGGGCGCCTCGCCACCGGGCGGGGCGATCAGTACCAGCGCTTCTTCCTCGTCCACATCCTCACCCACGATCTGGTGCGGAATGTAGGCATCGTCGTCGAACGACCAGAGAAGTTCGTCGAGTTCTTCGGCCTGGGCCTGGTCGCGGGCCAGCACCAGGGTGAACAACCCGGCGTCGTTGGCCTTGCGCGCCAGCTCGCAGACCAGGCGCAACGGCTCGGTCAGGAAACGGGGCTTGGCGATCAGGTAGAAGTCGGCGCGGGGCATGGCGGCATCCAGGTGAGGCAGGTGCCGATCCATGCCGGGTGACGGCTGGAGCGGCGAGGCCCCGGCCGGCGGTTGCCGGCCAGGGTCAGGTACAGCGTCAGGCGCGGGCGACCTGGTCCAGCAACCACTGGCTCAGCAGGCCGACCGGACGGCCGGTGGCCATGCCACGCTTGCCTTCATCGCTGGCCACGCCGGCGATGTCCAGATGGGCCCAGCGCTGGCCTTCGGCGAAGCGCGACAGGAAGCAGCCCGCGGTGATGGCGCCGGCCCAGCGGCCGCCGATGTTGTAGACGTCGGCGAAGCTGGAATCCAGCATCGGCTGGTACTCGTCCCACAGCGGCAGGCGCCAGGCGCGGTCGAAGACCTGCTCGCCGGCGGCCAGCAGCTCGTTGGCCAGGTCGTCGTGCTTACTCATCAGGCCGGCGGTCTGGTGGCCGAGGGCGACCAGGCAGGCACCGGTCAGAGTGGCCACATCGACCAGCGCCTGCGGCTCGAAGCGCTGCGCGTAGGTCAGTGCGTCGCACAGGATCAGGCGACCTTCGGCGTCGGTGTTGCCGACTTCGATGGTCTTGCCCGACATCGAGGTGATGACGTCGGACGGACGGTAGGCATTGCCGTCGATGGCGTTTTCCACCGCCGGCACCACCACGACAAGGTTCAACGGCAGCTTGGCCTTGACCGCAGCGACGAAGGTGCCGATGACGTTGGCGCCACCGCACATGTCGTACTTCATCTCTTCGATGCCGCCCTGGGTCTTCAGGTTGACGCCACCGGTATCGAAGGTGATGCCCTTGCCGACCAGCACGTAGGGCTTGGCGTCGCCGCCATTGCTCCACTTCAGCACCACCAGGCGCGGGCGGTTGGCCGAGCCGCGGGCCACGGCCAGCAGCGAGCCCATGCCCAGCGCTTCCATCTGGGTCTCGTCGAGGATCTCGGCTTCGGCGCCGTCATGCTCGCCGGCGAATTTCACACCCACTTCAGCCAGGTAGGCCGGGGTGCAGTAGTTCGGCGGCAGGTTGCCCAGCTCGCGGGCGAACTCGACACCGGCGGCGATGGCCTGGCCCTGGGCCAGGGCCTGCGTGTCCTCACCGGTGATGGCCAGCTGGGCCAGGCCGGCATCGTCGGCCTTCTTCTTGCCCAGGGTGGCGGTGTAGCGGTAGGCCGCGTGGTCGGCGGCGATCACCGCCTGGCGGATCGTCCAGGCCGCGTCGCGGTCCTTCACCGCCACCTCGGACAGGGTGAACAGTGCGCTGCGGGCAGCGCCGGCCTTCAGCGCGCGCACGGCATCGCCGACCGCCTTCAGGTACTGCGGCACGCCGAAGCGGGCAGCATCGCCGAGGCCGACCACCAGCACGCGCGGGGCGGTCACGCCCGGCAGATCGTGCAGCAGGGTGGTGGCGCCGGTCTTGCCGGACAGGTCGCCGCGCTGGGCCAGGGCGGTCAGGCGGCCACCGCTTGCAGCATCCAGTGCCTGCGCGGACGCAGTCAGGGTATGGTCGGCATAGGCGCCGACGACGAGGCAGTCAACGGCGGCCGAAGCCGCAGCGAGGTGGTTCAGGGTGAATTCGAGAGCCATTGAGCAGATTCCATTGGCAAGTCCGTACAATCGCGGACCGTTTACGCCCAGACGCTAGACTGGGCGGCACCGCGAACGAACCTGAGAGTTTAAACCACCGCCCCATGTTGAAGCTCGACCGCTATCTATTGGGCGATTTCGTCCAGAGTTTCCTGGCTACCCTGATCGTCCTGCTGGTGGTCAGCGTGGGCGGCGTGCTGGTGGACATCCTCGGCAACATCGCCGACGGGCGGCTGCCAGCCAAGCTGCTGTTCTCGCAGCTGGGCCTGCAGTTCATCGTCTACATGCCGCTGATCCTGCCGCTGGCACTGATGCTGGGCCTGCTGCTGGCCATCGCCCGCCTCTACCGCGATTCGGAAATGGCGGTCATCACCGCCATCGGTGTCGGCCCCCAACGCCTGCTCAAGCCCCTGCTGCTGCTGGTGCTGCCGGTGATCGCGGTGGTCGGCGCCTGTTCGTTGTGGCTGGGGCCCTGGGCCCAGCGCACCGCCGAACAGATGATCCAGGACGCCAACCGCAGCGTGCTGATGGCCGGCCTGGAGCCGGGCCGGTTCACCCCGCTGCCCAATGGTGGCGTGGTGTATGTCGCCTCGATCTCCCCCGATGGCAGCCAGCTGGGCCGGGTGTTCCTGCAGCGGCAGAAGGAGGATCGCCTTGAAGTGGTGTCCGCCGCCAGCGGTCGCATGTACTTCGAAGGCGCCCGCCAGCGCTTCCTCGAACTGGATGATGGCCACCAGCTGGAAGGGCCGGTGGCCGGCGGCCTGGATTACCGCCTGGCGACCTTCGCCCGCAACGACGTGGCGCTGCCCGACGGCAGTGAAGCCCGCAAGAGTGATGACCCCGAACTGATGCCGACCACCGCGCTGTTCGGCGACAAGCGCCCCGAGGCGCAGGCACAGTTGCATCGCCGCCTGGCCCCGCCGCTGATCGCGCTGGCCTTCGCCCTGCTGACCGTGCCGCTGGGCCGCAGTTCGCCGCGCCAGCAGCGCTACGGCCGGATGATGCTGGCCCTGCTGGCCTACATGGTCGGCACCAACATGATGTTCATCGGCAGTGGCTGGATTGCCAATGGCCAGATTCCGCCGGCGCTTGGCCTGTGGTGGCTGACCCTGCCGCTGCTGGCACTGGCGATCTGGATGTACGCGCGTGACGGCCGCATGGCCCGCCCGAAGGGAGCCCGCGCATGATGCTGCGACCGATGCGTTTCGATCTGTACCTGGGCCGTGCGGTGCTGGGTACCGTGCTGCTGACCTGGGCGGTGCTGGTCGGCCTGGACGTGCTGATGGCCTTCTCCGGCGAGTTCAAGGACATCGGCAAGAACGGCTATTCGCTGGGCCATGCGGCAGCCTGGGTGCTGTACACCGTGCCGCGCCGGGCCTACACGATGTTCCCGACCGCAGCGGTGATCGGCGCGCTGATGGGCCTGGGCCAGCTGGCCGCGACCTCGGAGCTGACTGCGCTGCGCGCGCTGGGCCTGTCGCGCAAGCGCCTGAGCGTGTCGGTGGCGATCGCCCTGTCGTTGCTGACCGGGCTGATGGTGATCAGCGCCGAGACCCTGGGGCCCTGGGGCCAGAACCGCGCCGATTCGCTGAAGATGAGTGCCAAGTGGGGCACCGACATGGCGGTGGCGCGTTACTCCGGCTTGTGGGCGCGCGAAGGTGACACGTTCCTCAACGCACAGAGTGGCGAAGAACAGCTGGTTGGCGACAAGGGCACGCGGCTGATTCTGCGTGACGTGCGCCTCTACAGGATCAACGAGGACGGGCGGGTCGGCACGTTGACCCATGCCGCCACCGCCGAGCATGACAAGGACGGCTGGGTGCTGACCGGCGTGCGCCGTGACACCTTCGGCGAGCGCTCGGCAACGCGCCAGGAAGCAGCCCGTGAGCCGTGGAATTCCAAGCTGGACGCCGGAGCCTTGGCCACCGGCATCGCCAAGCCGCGCAACCTCAGCGTGTCCGAGCTGAGCACCAGCATCGCCTACCGCGAGCGCAACGGCCTGGATGCACGCGACTACGAGGATGTGTACTGGAGCCGCTGGTTCTATCCGTTGAATGTGCTGGCGCTGTGCCTGGCGGCGGTGCCGTTCGCGTTCGGTTCGCTGCGCAGTGGCGGCATGGGCAAGCGCCTGTTCCTGGGCATCCTGTTCGCGCTGGCGTTCTGGCTGCTGCAGCTGTTCTTCGGGCGCATGGCCGGCGCGCTCAAGTTCGACTACCGCATTGCCTACGCGTTGCCGCCGATCGTGATGCTGGCGGTGTCCGGATTGCTGTTCCGGCGCAAGTCCGGCTGATTCCTGCGGCGCCGGCAGATGCCCGGCGCCTTTGCCTGCCAGGTTGGGCCTGCGCCCGACCGCTGGTGATTCACAGTTCCGTAGTTCCACTTCAAGGACGAACATGATTTTCCGTCACATTCTGCCGTGCATCGCGGCCGCACTGCTTGCTGCTGGGTGCAGCCGATCTGTCGATTTCGAAATCGACAATCCGACCGACAAGCCGCTCACCCTGTCGATCGACCAGCAGGTGTATACCCTGCTGCCGCACACCTCCCTGCCACTCACCCTGGAGCCGGGGCAGTACCGCCTGCAGGGCGAGAAAATCGGCACCGTGCGCATGGTTGTCTATGCCGATGGCATCGGTGGCCTGATCAACCCGGCTCTGGCCGAGTACGTGATCGTCACCGAGCAGTACGTCACCAGCAAGACCAATACCGGCAACCTTGCCTCGAAGGTCGAACTGAATGACGTGGTGATTGAAGGCCCGTACGTGAAGGCGACCGGCCTGTTCATTCCGCGTCGCTGGGATGTGGGGCTGCTGGGTGAACTGCCCACCACCGTGGTGTCCAACAGCCCGGACACCTCGTCCGACTACCGCACCAAGCTCTATAACGTGCCCGGCTTCTTCCAGTACCTGGAGGCCGAGGAAGACCTGAAGGAAGCCTTCGGGCCGTCTGGTTACCAGACACCGGCGGCGGAGGTGGCCTTCACCCCCGCCCAGCTGCCGGACCTGCCGGTCGCCTACGAGGCACAGGGCAAGCCGATGCGCGAACTGTATGCGCAGTATCTGGCCGCCACCGATGCAGGCGAGCAGAAGCGCCTGAAGAAGGGCAGCCTGAAGTTGTGGCAGGACTTCGTGAAGACCCGTGCGCAGATGAGCGGGCAGGTGCCCGTGGCTGACGACGTACAGGCCAACGCGTTTGCTTCGGCGTTCTTCGACATCTGGACGCAGCCTGCGGTGATCCTGCCCGACCCGGCGCCTGCAGGCTGATCGCTGCGCTGATCGTGTAGAGCCGAGCCCATGCTCGGCTGTCTTTCGCGATGCGCTCGATAGCCGAGCATGGGCTCGGCTCTACAGGCAGTGCATCACCGTTTCGGCATCCGCACCATGCGGGTGGCGCTCGCGCGGTCGTGCCAGGTCAGCCGCTGGCGATCCACCAGCGCCCACCAGAAGCCCAGCCCGCCCAGCAGCAACGACAGCGTGGCCACCGCGAACCGCAGCCACAGCTGGCCGCGTCGCAACGGCGTGCCGTCGCGTGATTCCAGCTTCAAGCGCCACGGGCGCATGCCCAAGGTCTGCCCGCCGCGCCGCCAGCTGGCGGTGGCATACCAGCCGGTCAGCCCCCAGCACACTGCCCACAGCAGCCATTGCCATGCGCTGAAAGGCGCGATGTTCTCGCGCTGCGCATGGCCGCTGAACGTATAGGCCAGGGTGAACACGGTGCCGGCCAGCATCCACAAGGCCAGCACCGGCAACGCGTCATAGATCATCGCCAGCAGGCGCCACAGCAGCAGCGCGCGCGGGCGGGGCGTATCAGCGGCGACGTGGGCCGCATCGGTGGCGGGGCTCGACATGTGCCGAGCATACGCAATGCTGGCCGTGCCCGCAGTCGGCCTCGTATCCTGCGTGCATGGCCGTCACTTCCACTCCCGCCGAGCGTCGTCAGCTGGTTCAGCAATTGCCCGAGCTGCGCGGCGAGGACAGCCAGCGCATCCAGCGTTTCCTCGACGCGATCTGGGCCGAGCACGGTCTGGCCCGCGCCACGCTGGACAGCTACCGCCGCGACCTCGAAGGTCTGGCGCGCTGGTGTGATGGACGCGACGGTGGTCTGGCCGGTGTTGAACGCGCCGGCCTGTTCGATTACCTGGCCTGGCGCACCCGCCACAACTGGTCGCCGCGCAGCAACGCGCGCCTGCTGTCGGCACTGCGCGCGTTCTTTGCCGACGCCGTGCGGCGTGGCGAACGCAGTGAAGATCCCAGCGCACTGCTCGACCCACCCAAGCTGCCACGGCTGCTGCCCAAGGCGCTGGCCGAGAGCCAGATCGATGCGCTGCTGGCGGCGCCGGATATCGACAGTCCGCTCGGCCTGCGCGACCGCGCCATGCTGGAGCTGATGTATGCCGCCGGGCTACGGGTCAGCGAGCTGGTGCTGTTGCCCGCCACGGCGGTGAACCTGCGCCAGGGCGTGCTGCGGGTGACCGGCAAGGGCAGCAAGGAGCGCCTGGTGCCGCTGGGCGAGGAGTCGCAGTACTGGCTGGAACGCTACCTGCAGCAGTCGCGACCGCAACTGGTGGGCAAGGGCAATGTGCAGGCGCTGGCCGACGGGCAGACGCCCTTGTTCATCGAGCCGGCGCTGCATGGCTTGACCCGCCAGGCATTCTGGCACCTGGTCAAGCGCTATGCGGCGGTGGCCGGTATCGACCCGGCGCGGATCAGTCCGCATGGCCTGCGGCACAGCTTTGCCACCCACCTGCTGAACCGTGGCGCCGATCTGCGCGCGCTGCAGATGCTGCTGGGCCACAGTTCGCTGTCCACCACCCAGATCTACACGCTGGTCGCACGCGAACACCTGCAGAAACTGCACGCCCGCCATCATCCGCGCGGCTGAGCCCCTGCCGGGCCTGTGCGCGGGATCGCGGTCCACTCAGGATGGCTGTGTCAGAATCCGAAGTCTTCTCTACTCTGCTGCGGACTGCTCCATGCTCCGATTCGCCATCGCCGCCGTGCTCGGTGCGCTCAGCCTGACCGCCTGCGCCCAGCCTGCCCCGCCTGCCGCGAAGGCGCCTGTCGCGGCGGCAGGCAAGGCCGCCCCTGCCGCCGCCAACGGGGCGGCCGAGCAGGCCGTGCGCAAGGCACTGACCGAGCTCAACCCGGGTTTCCAGGTGGACTACATCGGCGCCGCGCCGTTCCCGGGCTTCCGTGAAGTGGTGGTCTCCGGCCAGCTGCTGTACGTCTCCGACGACGGCCGCTACCTGTTCCAGTCGCAGCCCTACGACACCCGCGCCAAGAGCCCGGCCAACAGCGAGGGCCTGCTGGGCTACCGTCGCGACCTGCTGGCCAAGGCCAACCATGGCGATCGCATCGTGTTTGCCGCGCCGAACGCGAAGTACACCATCAGCGTGTTCACCGACATCGAATGCGGCTACTGCCGCAAGCTGCACCAGGACATCGCCGAGCTCAACCGCAACGGCATCACCGTCGAGTACCTGGCCTTCCCGCGCATGGGGCTGGGCAGCAAGGATTACACCGACATGATCTCGGTCTGGTGCGCGGCTGATCGTCGCCAGGCGCTGACCAATGCCAAGGGTGGTGGCACGGTGGCCGCGAAGAACTGCACCAACCCGGTGGCGATGCAGTACGCCCTGGGTCAGCAGTTGGGCGTGAACGGTACGCCGGCCATCTTCGCGCCGGATGGCACCCAGCTGGGTGGCTACCTGCCGCCGATGCAGCTGCGTGCCGCGCTGGAGAAGCTGTCGGCCAAGCGCTGACCGCCGCTGACCTTTTTCTGTAGAGCCGAGCCCATGCTCGGCTGCGGACACATCAGCCGAGCATGGGCTCGGCTCTACAGGTTGGAAACCGGGGATGCCAGTCGCATCCCCGGTTGTCTGCTTATTTCAGCCCATCACTGACCGCTTTGGTCAGCGTGCCCTGCGCGTCGTCGCCGCTGAACTCCCAGACGAACGCACCGCCCAGTCCCTGGGTCTTCACGTAGCCCATCTTGCGGGTGATGTTGGCCGGGGTATCGAAGCTCCACAGCGTGCTGCCGTTGTAGATCCAGGTGGCACCGGCGGTGTTGTCGGTGTAGCTGGGCCACGCCAGGTTCTTCAGCACCTTCCAGTCTTCGATGCCGGCTTCATACGTGCCGGGTGCCGCACCGGTGGCGCTCTGGTACAGGCCGTTGTTGGCGTTGCTCACGCCGGTCCAGCCACGCCCGTAGTAACCGATGCCCAGGTTGAGCTTGGCGGCGGGAACACCGCGGCTGATGAAGGCCTCGATGGCGTCGTTGCTGTTGTACAGCTTCTGGTCGCCGGTGGACGGATCACTCGGCGAATCGAACAGTGCCGACTGGTGATTGGTCTTCGCATCCCACGCGCCGTGGAAGTCGTAGGTCATCACGTTGATGTAGTCCAGGTACGGGTGGTACGCGGCCGGATCGGTGACGCGGATCTTGTCGATGCCGGCGCCGACCGCCACCGTCAGCAGCAGGCCTGGACGCACCGCATCGAGCTGGCGACGGAACTCGGCCATCAGCGCGGTGAAGTTGGCATTGTCCTCGGGCGTGCCGCAGGCGATACCGCAGGCCACCGGGTATTCCCAGTCGATGTCGATGCCGTCGAACACGCCCAGCGCCGCACCCGGGCCACCGGCACCGTCGGTCACCGGCAGGTTGCCCTTGATGTAGGCGTCGATGCACGAGGCGACGAAGGCCTGGCGGTTGGCCGGTTGCGCTGCGCTGGAGAAGCCGCGCGACCAGGTCCAGCCACCCAGCGAGATCAGCACCTTCATGCCCGGGTACTTGGCCTTGAGCTGCTTGAGCTGGTTCCAGTTGCCACGCAGCGGCTGGTCCCAGGTATCGGCGCTGCCGCTCACGCTTTCGCCGGCACCGAAGGCCTTGGTGTAGTCGGCGAAGGCATCGCCACCCACGCCAGTGTTCGGGTCCGATGCCTGAGTCACGCCCACTTCGCAGCGGTTGTTGCGCACGTTGCCGAAGGCGTAGTTGATGTGGGTCAGGCGCGCGGCCGAACCGCTGCTGTCGATGTTCTTGACCCGGTAGTTGCGGCCGTAGATGCCCCACTGGGTGAAGTAGCCGATGACCCGCTTGCCGGTGGTGCCACCGTCGCCGGCCAGGGTGCTGGCGGTCACCGCCGTGCCCTGTGCGGAGGCATTGCCGGCGTTGTCGCGGGCGCGCACGCGGTAGCTGTAGCTGGTGGAGGCGGTCAGCCCGCCATCGACATAGCTGGCGCTGGACGGTGAACCGACCAGGCTGCCGTTGCGGTACACGTCGTAGCCGGCCAGGCCGCTGCCACCGGTGTTGTCGGTGGACGGGCTCCAGCTCAGGGCGATGCTGTTGGCGGTGCGGGTGCCCACGGCCAGGCCGCCGGGCACGCTGGGCGCGGTGGTATCGCCACTGGCCGCGTTGACGGTGATGGTGATGGTCGCGGTGCTGGCGGTGGCGTTGTTGTTGTCGGTGGCGACCGCGCGCAGGGTATGGCTGCCGGCGCTGGCGTTGGCCCAGCTGGCGCTGTACGGCGCGCTGGTGTCGACGCCCAGCGAACTGCCATCGCGGAAGAACTCGACCTTGCTGACGCTGCCGTCCGCATCGCTGGCATTGGCGGTCACGTTGACCGTGCTGCCGGCGCTGAAGGTGGCGCCGTTGGCCGGCGAGGTCAGGCTGACCACCGGCGGCTGGTTGGCGCCGCTGCCGTCACAGGCGCCGAGGTTGGTGTAGTAGGGCGCCCCGGCCGGATGGTCCGGCGGTGCGTTCCAGATGTCCTGGTTCGCCCGATAGAGGACGCCTCCCTTCTGCAGGGTATCGCCACTCCGGTAGATCTTGGCCTGGTCCCATTCGGCTACGCCGGCACAGCTGGCGGCCTGGGCCAGGCCGGGCAGGGCAACGGCCCCGGCGAGGGCCAGCAGCCAGGCCAGACGGCGCGGGCGACAGCGTTGAAGGGAAGGGTGGGCACTGCGTACATCGGCACTCTGCACAAGCGGGTCGTACATGGTGTGTCTCCGATCGATGGTTGGCGCACGGGCCACGACGGCGCCGCACGTAACGCAGGGTCCGGACATCGCCCGGGAAGGCGACGGAGGGGCGGACGGAGGTACCTGGTGGGCCGGGGAGAGAGTCCGGCGCCAGGTGGGGACAACGTTGTCATCAATTGCGTGGTCAATCCGTGAGCGAGCGCATGGTTCGGGGATTTGGCGGAAAGCGGCGCTGGCGCGCGGTCGGCAGCCATCGGCGGAGCCCCCTCGTGGTTGGGGTTGGTCGTTTACAGCGGATTTCTGGCGGTGGGCCGGGC
>NZ_WKEE01000016.1:0-89660 GCF_021605635.1 Stenotrophomonas sp. PA-6-5C | reverse complement strand
ACCCACCGCAGAGGGGGCTCAACCCGTTGGCCGGGAAGCCTCAGTAGCCCGCCGCCTGCCCATCCTTGCGACTCTCCGACGCGCCGTAATACACGCCCGTATCCGGATCACGCAGGATCGCCTGGTAGCCGCCGTACGGACCATCGGCGAACACCACGCGGTGACCCTTGCGCATCAACGCGCGCACCGTCTCGTACGGGAACCCGGTTTCCAGATTGACCTCGCCACCATCGGTCATCGCCGTGGCCTGCCCGGTCGGCTCGGTCGAACCCTCGTGCTGGATGCGCGGCGCATCACCGGCTTCCTGCAGGTTCATGCCGAAGTCCACCAAGTTCATCACGATCTGCGCGTGTCCCTGTGGCTGCATCGCACCGCCCATCACGCCGAAGCTTGCATATGGCTTGCCATCCTTGGTGATGAAGGCCGGAATGATGGTCTGGAACGGACGCTTGCCCGGTGCGTAGCCATTGGGATGGTTCTTCTGCAGCACGAACATCTCGCCGCGGTCCTGCAGGATGAAACCCAGCCCTGGCGGCGCCATGCCGCTGCCCATGCCGCGGTAGTTGGACTGGATCAGCGAAACCATCATGCCGTCGGCGTCGGCCACGGTCATGTAGATCGTGTCGCCCTCTTCCAGCTGCTTCGGTGTACCCGGCTGCACTTCCTTCAGCGCCTTGTCCATCGAGATCAGCGCGCGGCGCTGCGCGGCGTAGTCCTTGGAAATCAGCTTCTGTACCGGTGCCGGCTGGAACGCCATGTCGGCGTAGAAACGCGCGCGGTCGGCGAACGCCAGCTTCTTCGCTTCCACGAACAGGTGCACGTGCTCGGGTGAGCCGAACGGAATTTTCGAGAAGTCGTAGCCTTCCAGCACGTTGAGGATCTGCAGTGCGGCGATGCCCTGGCTGTTCGGCGGCAGTTCCCACACGTCATAGCCACGGTAGTTGCTGCTGACCGGTTCAACCCACTCGCCATGGTGGTCGGCCATGTCCTGGTAGCTCAGGTAGCCGCCATTCTTCTTGAAGTAGTCGCCGATGGTGTGGGCGATATCACCCTTGTAGAAGGCATCACGCCCGCCGTCGGCAATCTTCTGCAGGGTGTCTGCAAGGTTCGGGTTCTTCCACATCTCGCCCTTGCGCGGGGCGTGGCCGTCGATGGTGAACTGTTCCTTGAAACCCGGATACTGCGACAGCTTCGGCACCGAGCGATCCCAGTAATAGGCGATCACTTCGGCCACCGGATGCCCCTCGCGCGCATAGCGGATGGCCGGGGCCAGGTTGTCGGCCATCGGCTTGCGACCGAACCGGTCGTGCAACGCGAACCAGCCATCCACCGCGCCCGGTACCGATACCGGCAGCGGACCGGTGGCCGGAATTTCCTTCAGGCCCCGGCGCTGGAACTCGGCCAGGGTGAGCGACTTCGGCGAGCGACCGGAGCCGTTGTAGCCGTAAAGCTTCTGCGTCTTCGGGTCCCACACGATGGCGAACAGGTCGCCGCCGACGCCGTTGCCGGTGGGCTCCATCAGGCCCAGCGCCGCGTTGGCCGCAATGGCGGCATCGACAGCCGAGCCACCGCCCTTCATCACGTCCAGCGCGATCTGGGTGGCCAGCGGCTGCGAGGTAGCGGCCATCGCATGCGGGGCGATCACCTCCGAACGGGTGGCGAAGGTATGGCCGGTGATACGGTCGGCAGCCTGGGACAGCATGGGCACGGCAGCCAGCACGGCAGCAGCCAGCAGGGAACGGGCAAGACGTCGGGACACGGTCGGGTTCCGGATGGAAAGGCGGTGACCCGATCTTCGCTGCTGCGGCGATCAGGGGCCATGGGCATAGGTCATGGACGGCAGCTCTTCGGTCGGCGCGGACCAAGGTCGGCACCTACCAAGACAAAATCACCCGGAATCCGCGCAAAAACCCCGTTGAAAAGAGTGAATTCGGGTTCACCGAAACACTTTCAGCCGCAACCATCCTTGTGCCACAAGCGATTGCACTGCATGCAGCGGAAACTGACGGGAATATCGCTGCGAGGGTTGACAGCGCGGAAACGGCTGTGGTTTTCTCGATCACATGTTGCATCACAACACGCCACCGCGAACCCACATCGAAGCCGCCGATACCGGCGCCGCCTCGCTGCGTTCGATTCTTGTGCTCGTACTTATTACCCAACCAACAGGTGCGGGACGAGCCAGCGTGTAAGCAGCAAATACACCGGAACTCTTCAAAACCCGCACCCGCCCAGGTGCGGGTTTTTTCATTTCAGGACCTGGTTTCAGACGCAACCACCATGACCAACGCCCATCGCACAACCCGGACCCGCTGCACCACGAACCCTCGTGGTGGCAGTACCTGTGCGACGCGCGGCGCTGCCCTCCCCGCTTTTCCCTGACCGGCCGGTACGTCGATTCGACTGCCGGCCGTCTTTTTTCTTCCCACCCGCAAGGAACCTCCCCCATGAGCACCAACGAACTGCCCCAGACCAAGATCGCCGTCATCGGCTACGGCAGCCAGGGCCGCGCGCACGCGCTGAACCTGCGTGAATCCGGCTTCGATGTGGTGGTAGGCCTGCGCCCGGGCGGCCCCACCGAGGTCAAGGCGCAGGCCGATGGCTTCACCGTGAAGGCACCGGCCGAGGCGGTGAAGGATGCCGACCTGGTCGCAGTGCTGACCCCGGACATGGTGCAGAAGAAGCTGTACGAGGACGTGCTGGCACCGAACATGAAGCAGGGCGCGGTGCTGCTGTTCGCGCATGGCTTGAACGTGCACTTCGACATGATCAAGCCGCGCGACGACCTGGACGTCGTGCTGGTCGCGCCGAAGGGACCGGGTGCGCTGGTCCGTCGCGAATATGAAATCGGCCGCGGTGTGCCGTGCATCTGGGCGGTCTACCAGGACAAGAGCGGTAAGGCCGCCGAGTACGCACTTGCCTATGCCGGTGGCCTGGGTGGCGCACGTGCCAACCTGATCCAGACCACCTTCAAGGAAGAAACCGAAACCGATCTGTTCGGTGAGCAGGCGGTGCTGTGCGGCGGCGCTTCGGCACTGGTGCAGGCGGGCTTCGAGACGCTGGTGGAAGCCGGTTACCAGCCGGAAATCGCCTACTACGAAGTGCTGCACGAACTGAAGCTGATCGTCGACCTGTTCTACGAAGGCGGCATCTCGCGCATGTTGGAGTTCATCTCCGAGACCGCGCAGTACGGCGACTACGTCAGCGGCCCGCGGGTGATCGACGCCGGTACCAAGGAGCGCATGAAGGAAGTGCTGAAGGACATCCAGGACGGCACCTTCACCAAGAACTGGGTAGCCGAGTACGAAGCGGGCCTGCCGAACTACAACAAGTTCAAGCAGGCCGACCTGGAGCATCCGATCGAGAAGGTAGGCAAGGAACTGCGCGCCAAGATGGTCTGGTTGCAAGGTCAAGCCGCGTAACAACGCGGCACCCCCACCCGCTCTGCAAGGTTCCCCCATGAACTCTCCCACACACCGCAGCGCGCCGCCCAACGGCGCGCGCTGGCTGACCCAGGCGCTGGAGGCCGAGGGTGTCCGCACACTGTTCGGCTACCCGGGCGGCACCATCATGCCGTTCTACGACGCGCTGGTGGATTCGTCGCTGAAGCACATCCTGGTCCGCCATGAGCAGGGCGCGGCACTGGCCGCCAACGGCTTTGCACGCGCCAGTGGCCAGGTTGGCGTCTGCGTAGCGACCTCCGGGCCGGGCGCGTCGAACCTGGTCACCGGCATCGCCGATGCGATGCTCGATTCGGTGCCGATGGTCTGCATCACCGGCCAGGTCGCCACGCCGCTGCTGGGCACTGATGCGTTCCAGGAACTGGATGTGTTCGGCCTGACGATGCCGATCGTCAAGCACAGCTGGCTGGTGCGCAGCGTCGATGATCTGCCGCGCGTGGTGGCCGACGCTTTCCGCATCGCCCGTGAGGGCCGCCCCGGCCCGGTGCTGATCGACCTGCCCAAGGATGTGCAGCTGGCCGATGCCAGCCACCTGCCGACGCACGTGCCGGCCAGCGTGGAGCCGCCGCCGGCCGCCGCCGCCGAGGCCATCGCCGAGGCCATCGCCGCACTGGCCGCGGCTGAAAAGCCGGTGGTCTACGCCGGTGGTGGCATCGCCCTGGGCGATGCCGTGCAGGATCTGCGCGCGTTCGTCGAAGCCAGCGCCATTCCTACCGTGATGACCCTGCGTGGGCTGGGCGCGCTGCCTCCCCAGCACCCGCAGTCGCTGGGCATGCTGGGCATGCATGGCACCCGCGCGGCGAACATGGCCGTGCAGGAAAGCGATCTGCTGCTGGTGCTGGGTGCGCGTTTCGATGATCGGGCAACCGGCAAGCTGGCCGAGTTCGCGCCGTTCGCCCGCGTGGTGCACATCGATGCCGATGCGTACGAGATCTCCAAGCTGCGCAGCGCCGATGTCGCCGTGCCCGGCAACCTCGGCCATGCCATCCGCGCCCTGCGTGCGGCCTTCCCCTCCCCCAAGGCCCACCAGGACGCATGGCGCAAGCGCTGCGCACAGCATCGCGATCGCTTTGCCGCGCGCTACGACGCACCGGGCCAGCACATCTACGCCCCGGCGCTGCTGAAGCGCCTGAGCGAGCTGGCACCGGCCGATACGGTGATCGCCTGCGACGTCGGCCAGCACCAGATGTGGGTGGCGCAGCACTGCCGCTTCAATCATCCGCGCAACCACCTGACCAGCGGTGCGCTGGGCACGATGGGTTTTGGCCTGCCGGCGGCGATGGGCGCGCAGTTCGCCTGCCCTGAGCGCACGGTGGTGCTGGTGTCCGGCGATGGCAGCTTCATGATGAATGTGCAGGAGCTGGCGACCATCGCCCGCTGCCGCCTGCCGGTGAAGATCATCCTGCTGGACAACAGTTCGCTGGGCATGGTGCGGCAGTGGCAGGAGCTGTTCTTCGCCGAGCGTTACAGCGAGATCGACCTGTCCGACAACCCGGACTTCGTGGCCCTGGCCAAGGTGTTCGGCATCGCGGCCACGCGCATCGATGCGCGCGATGACGTCGAAGGTGGCCTGGCCGCATTGCTGGCCGAGCCGGGCCCGGCCCTGCTGCACGTGGCCATCGATGCACGCGCGAACGTGTGGCCGCTGGTGCCGCCCAATACCGCCAACAGCACCATGCTGGAAAGCAACCCTGCACATGCACGCCAGGAGATCCCCAATGCAATACCGGCTTGACCTGGTGCTGCAACCGGCCGAGGGCGCGCTGCTGCGCGTGATCGGCATGGCCGAACGCCGCGGTTTCGCACCGCGCGCGATCACCGGTGCGCCGGTGCCCGCCGATGATGGCCGTTGGCACCTGCAACTGGTGGTGGACAGCCAGCGCCCGCCGGAAACACTGTGCCGGCAGATGGAAAAGATCTACGACTGCGTTTCGGTGCAGATGACCGCACTGGAAGGAGTATCCGCATGAACGCCCGTACCGTATTCACCACGGTGCCGGTACGGAGGCGTCTTCTTCGCCGCCCGTGCCCGCAGGCGCTGGTCGGCAACACCGTGCTGGTGGCCCATGCCGGCCGCTGATGCCAGCAAGGAAAGCGATGTCGGCGACGTAACCGTTGCCGACGTACTGGCCGCGCAGGCCCGCCTGCGCCGCTTCCTGCCGCCCACTCCGCTGCACCATGCCGAGCGCTTCGGCACCTGGCTGAAGCTGGAGAACCTGCAGCGTACCGGTTCGTACAAGGTACGCGGTGCGCTGAATGCCCTGCTGGCCGCCCGCGAACGTGGCGATACCCGGCCGGTGATCTGCGCCTCGGCCGGCAATCACGCGCAGGGCGTGGCCTGGGCCGCCTATCGCCTGGATGTGCCGGCCATTGCCGTGATGCCGCATGGCGCACCGGCCACCAAGATCGCTGGCGTCGCCCATTGGGGCGCGACAGTGCGCCAGCATGGCAACAGCTATGACGAGGCCTATGCCTTCGCCGTCGAACTGGCACAGCGCCATGGCTACCGCTTCCTGTCCGCGTTCGACGATGCCGATGTCATCGCCGGCCAGGGCACCGTCGGCATCGAGCTGGCCGCGCATGCGCCGGACGTGGTGATCGTACCGATCGGCGGTGGCGGCCTGGCCTCCGGCGTCGCCCTGGCGCTGAAGTCGCAGGGCGTGCGCATCGTCGGTGCGCAGGTCGAGGGTGTCGATTCGATGGCCCGCGCGATCCGCGGCGACGTGCGCGAGATCAATCCTGTGCCGTCGCTGGCCGACGGTGTGCGGGTGAAGATTCCCGGCTTCCTGACCCGCCGCCTGTGCACCTCGCTGCTGGACGATGTGGTGATCGTGCGCGAAGCCGAACTGCGCGAGACCCTGGTGCGACTGGCACTGGAAGAACACATCATCGCCGAGGGCGCCGGTGCGCTGGCGCTGGCCGCCGGCCGTCGCGTTGCCGGCCGCCGCAAGTGCGCGGTCGTCTCCGGCGGCAACATCGATGCCGGCGTGCTCGCCGGCCTGCTTACCGATATCCGTCCGCGTCCGCCACGCAAACCGCGCCGACGCCGGGCAGAAACTCCGCGTTCGCCCGGCAAGGCGACCGCCACCGCTTTCCCAACGCCTTCCCCTTCCCCCCTGCAAGCCGTCGCACCCGCTGTCGAGGAGATTTCCCTGTGACCACCATCGAACGAATTACCACCCCGCGCATCCGCATCTTCGACACCACCCTGCGTGACGGCGAGCAGTCCCCCGGCTGCAGCATGAGCCCGCCGCAGAAACTGGTGATGGCGCGTGCGCTGGACGAACTGGGCGTGGACATCATCGAGACCGGCTTCCCGGCCAGCTCGCAGTCCGACCGCGAAGCGATGGCCCTGATCGGCCGCGAACTGCGCCGCCCGAGCCTGAGCCTGGCGGTGCTGTCGCGCTGCCTGCAGGCGGACATCGAGACCTCGGCGCGTGCGCTGGAAGCCGCTGCCAACCCGCGCCTGCATGTGTTCCTGTCGACCAGCCCGCTGCACCGTGAGCACAAGCTGCGGATGACGCGTGAGCAGGTACTGGAATCGGTACGCAGGCACGTAGCACTGGCCCGCTCCTACATCGATGACGTCGAGTTCTCCGCCGAGGACGCTACCCGTACCGAGCTGGATTACCTGATTGAAGTCTCGCGCGTGGCGATCGCTGCCGGCGCCACCACCATCAACCTGCCCGACACCGTCGGCTTCACCACGCCGGAAGAGATCCGCACGATGTTCCAGCAGGTCATCGCTGGCGTCGCCGACGTACCGAACGCAGGCAACGTGATCTTCAGCGCGCACTGCCACAACGACCTGGGCCTGGCCGTGGCCAACTCGCTGGCCGCCATCGAAGGTGGCGCGCGCCAGGTCGAGTGCACCGTCAACGGCATCGGTGAACGCGCCGGCAACTGCTCGCTGGAAGAAATCGCGATGGTGCTGAAGGTGCGCCAGGCCTTCTACGAGCAGGACACCGCCATCGACACCCCGCGTATCGTCGGTACTTCGCAGCTGCTGCAGCGCCTGGTCGGCATGCCGGTACAGCGCAACAAGGCCATCGTCGGCGCCAACGCGTTCGCCCATGAATCGGGCATCCACCAGCACGGCATGCTGCGCCACCGCGGCACCTACGAAATCATGCGTCCGGAAGACGTGGGCTGGGAGGACTCGCAGATGGTGCTGGGCCGCCACAGTGGCCGCGCCGCCGTCGAAGCGCGCCTGCGCGCGCTGGGCTTCTGGCTGGAGGAAGACGAGCTGAAGCTGGTGTTCGAGCAGTTCAAGGGCCTGTGCGAGCAGCAACGCGTTGTCACCGACGCCGACCTGCAGACACTGATGCAGGGCGGCTCCAACGCACAGGGCTACCGCCTGGCCTCGATGACCATCAGCGATGTCGGCAGCCGTGCCAATGCGCTGGTCGAACTGTCCGACCCGGACGGCAACCGCGTGGCCGAGACCGCGCAGGGTGATGGCCCGGTCGATGCCCTGTTCGGCGCCTTGTCAGCCGCCACCGGCGTGCAGTTGATGCTGGACAGCTACCACGTGCACAGCGTCGGCATCGGTGCCGATGCGCGTGGCGAAGCCAACCTGAGCGTGCGCCACGAAGGCGTCGAGTACGACGGTACCGGCACCAGCAAGGACATCATCGAAGCCTCCGCGCTGGCCTGGCTGGACGTAGCCAACCGCCTGCTGCGGCAGCGCCAGGCCAACGCCGGCGTCAGCACTGAAGCACCTGCCACCGCCACCGCCTGAGGAATCCAAGATGAGCGCCTTCGACACCGCAACCGCCACCAGCAGCGCTGGCCAGCAGTGGAATGCCCAGGACTATGCGATCGATGCCGGCTTCGTGCCGACCCTCGGCGGCGCCGTAGCGCGTCTGCTCGACGCGCGTGCCGGCGAGCGCATCCTCGACCTGGGCTGTGGCGATGGCGTGCTCACCACCGAACTGGCCCTCAGCGGCGCACACATGCAGGGCGTCGATGCTTCGCCGGAAATGGTGATCGCCGCCCGTGCACGGGGTGTCGATGCGCAGGTGATGGACGGTCACGCGCTGACCTTCGACGGCGCGTTCGATGCAGTGTTCAGCAACGCGGCGCTGCATTGGATGGCCAACCCGGACCGCGTGCTGGAAGGCGTGCGCCGCGCCCTGCGCCCCGGCGGCCGCTTCGTCGCCGAGTTCGGCGGTCATGGCAACGTGGCCACGATCGTTGCCGCCGTACAGGCCGCGCGCGTCGCCCATGGCCACGGTGCCAGCGCATTCCAGTGGTACTTCCCCAGCGCCGATGCCTACGCCGAACGCCTGCGCCAGCATGGCTTCCAGGTGCAGCTGATCGAATGCCTGCCACGCCCGACCGCGCTGCCGACCGGCGTTGCCGGCTGGCTGCGGGTGTTCGCCGCACCGCTGCTGGACGACCTGCCGGTCGACGCGCGCGCCACCGTGCGCGATGCCGCCGCAGCCCTGCTGGCGGATCTGCCGCGCAACGCCGCTGGCCAGCCGCTGGCCGACTACGTGCGTCTGCGCGTGCTCGCGCGTCGGCGCTGACCCGACCCTGTTACTTTCTCTTCGATGTCCGCTACTTCGTACTCCTGCCAGGCAAACGCATGACTTCCGTACCCCGCACCCTGTACGACAAACTGTGGGACGCCCACGTGGTGGTTCCCGAAACCGACAGCGCGCCCGCCGTGCTGTATATCGACCTGCACCTGATCCATGAAGTGACTTCGCCGCAGGCCTTCACCGAACTGCGCGAGCGCGGCCTGAAGCCGCGCCGTCCGGATCGGACCAAGGCGACGATGGACCACTCCACGCCGACCCTGCCGCCCGCCGCCGATGGCACCCTGCCCTACGCCAGCGCCGCGTCCGAAGCGCAGGTCGCCATGCTGGCACGCAACTGCGCCGAGCACGGCATCGAACTGTTCGACATGGCCTCGGACAATCGCGGCATCGTCCACGTGATCGCACCGGAACAGGGCTTCACCCAGCCCGGCATGACCATCGTCTGCGGCGACAGCCACACCTCCACCCACGGCGCGTTCGGGTCGCTGGCCTTCGGCATCGGCACCAGCGAAGTCGGCCATGTGCTGGCCACGCAGTGCCTGCTGCAGCGCAAGGCCAAAACACTGGCGATCACCGTCGATGGCGAGCTCGCACCGGGTATCGGCGCCAAGGACGTGGTCCTGCACATCATCGGCGTGATCGGCGTCAATGGCGGCACCGGCCACGTGATCGAGTTCCGCGGCAGCACCATCGAAGCGATGGACATGGAACAGCGCATGACCCTGTGCAACATGTCGATCGAAGCCGGTGCACGCGCCGGCATGGTCGCTCCCGACCAGGTGACGTTCGACTTCGTTGCCAATACCCCACGCGGCCCGAAGGGCGCCGACTTCGACGCCGCCGTGGCCCGCTGGACGCAGCTGCGCAGCGATGAAGGCGCGCGCTTCGACAGCGAGGTGCACATCGATGCTGCCCATATCCGCCCGACCCTGACCTGGGGCACCCACCCCGGCACCGCCATCGCGGTGGACGCGCCGGTCCCGGCAGCCAACGATGCCGCCGCGCAGAAGGGCCTGGATTACATGCACTTCCAGGCGGGACAGACGCTGGCCGGCACACCGGTGGACGTGGTCTTCGTCGGCTCCTGCACCAACGGCCGCCTGAGCGACATGCGCGAAGTGGCGCAGGTGCTGCGCGGTCGTCGCATCGCCGAGCGCGTGCGCATGCTGGTGGTGCCCGGCTCGGAAATCGTCAAGCGCCAGGCCGAAGCCGAGGGCATCCACGAGATCGTGCGCGCGGCCGGTGCCGAGTGGCGCGAGCCGGGTTGTTCGATGTGCATCGCCATGAATGGCGATCTGGTCGCCCCCGGCCAACTGGCAGTCAGTACCAGCAACCGCAATTTCGAAGGCCGCCAGGGCCCGGGCTCGCGCACCCTGCTGGCCTCGCCGATGAGTGCTGCCTGGGCCGCCGTGCAGGGCCACGTCGCCGATGCCCGTGAACTGTTCGCACAGGAGGTGGCCTGATGAGCGGCTTCCGCACACTGCGTTCGGCCAGCGTGGTGCTGCGCCAGACCAATATCGATACCGACCAGATCATTCCGGCCCGGTTCCTGTCCACCACCGAGCGCGCCGGCCTGGGCCGCAATGCGTTCAACGACTGGCGCTGGCAGGCCGATGGTTCGCCGGTGGCCGATTTCGCCTTCAACCAGCCGCACAACGCCGGCCGCAGCATCCTGCTGGCCGGGCGCAACTTCGGCTGCGGCTCATCGCGCGAGCATGCACCCTGGGCACTGACCGACCTCGGCCTGCGCGCCATCGTCAGCAGCGAGATCGCCGACATCTTCCGCGGCAACTCGCTGAAGAACGGCCTGCTGCCGATCGTGCTGGACGAAGCCGACGTGCAGGTGCTGATGCAGCGCCCGGACGATGAGCTGACCATTGACGTGGCCGCGCGCGAACTGCGCACGCCCGATGGCCGCGTGTATTCCTTCCCATTGGACGGCTTCTCGCAGACCTGTCTGCTGGAAGGCGTCGATCAATTGGGCTATCTGTTGGGCCGTGTCCCTGAAATCGAACGTTACGAGAGTGAGCATGCACGCTGAAATTGTTGTCCTGCCCGGTGATGGCATCGGCCCGGAAGTCGCCGCCGCCGCGGTCGCCGTCCTGAACGCCGTCGCCAAGCGCTTCAACCACACTTTTACCTTCAGCGAGCACGATATCGGTGGCATCGCCATCGACCGTCACGGCGAGCCGTTGCCAGCCTCGACCCTGGCCGCCTGTCAGGCTGCCAACGCGGTGCTGCTGGGCGCGGTGGGCGGCCCGAAGTGGTCCGACCCGAACGCCAAGGTACGGCCGGAACAGGGCCTGCTGGCGATCCGCAAGGCGCTGGGCCTGTATGCCAACCTGCGTCCGGTGCGCACCCACGAAGCGGCGCTGCACGCCTCGCCGATCAAGGCCGAGCTGCTGCAGGGCGTGGACTTCGTGGTGGTGCGCGAGCTGACCGGTGGCATCTACTTCGGCGACAAGACCCGCGATGCCGACAGCGCCAGCGATCTGTGCCGCTACACCGTGGTCGAGATCGAGCGCGTGCTGCGCAGTGCCTTCCGCCTGGCGCAGCAGCGGCGCGGCAAGGTCACCTCGGTGGACAAGGCCAACGTGCTGGAAACCTCACGCCTGTGGCGTGACGTGGCCGCGCGCATCGGCCGCGAGGAGTTCCCGGACGTCGCGCTTGAACACCAGCTGGTCGATTCGATGGCCATGCACCTGCTGGCCAAGCCGCGCGAGTACGACGTGATCGTGACCGAGAACATGTTCGGCGACATCCTTACCGACGAAGCCTCGATGCTGGCCGGTTCGCTGGGCCTGCTGCCCTCGGCTTCGCTGGGCGAGCCGGGCGCGGTCGGCATCTACGAGCCGATCCATGGTTCGGCACCGGACATCGCTGGCAAGGGCATCGCCAACCCGTACGCGACGATCTTCAGTGCGGCGATGCTGCTGCGCCATTCACTGGGGCTGGAAGCCGAAGCCGCAGCGGTGGAAGCGGCGGTGCATGCAGTGCTTGATGATGGCGTGTTCACTGCAGATCTGGCGGCAAAGGGTTCGGCCGTGAGTACGGCGGCGGCCACCGACGCGGTGCTGGCCAAGCTGGGATGAGTCGTCAGGGTGCCGGGACATACCCGGCACCCTTTGCATGTCCATCGGTAGCGGCGAGCCCTACCCCGTCTGCTGCTGGTTGCCCGGCACGAGATCCGCTCAGTGCGACGTGCTGCGCGCGTAGTCGCTGGCGCAACCGGCAACAACGCGACCTTCGTCGGTGCGCATCACGATGTGCTGCGGGATCCAACTGCCACCACTGAAAGCAATCGGCGGCAACGAGCGCTGCCACGCATCCTTGCCGACCGTATGCGAGGTGTCCATGCCCGCCTGGGATAGCACTGGCGCAAGCGCAACACCACCCAGATCCGCGCCGAAGAATCCACCGAACGCCAGCGCAATCGTGTGCGTGGAAACGCCGTACGCCTGGATAGGCACCTGCAACCCGATCAGCAGCAGGTGCAGATCATCATCACCAACGGTGTAGTTCACCTCGTTGACCGAACGGACATCCTGCGGCCATTCGAACTGCGGCTGTTCGGAAAGCCGCTGCCAGAACGCCTGCAGCCGGCGCATGCTGCCTTCATCGGCGCGGCAGTGAATGGCATCCTGCAAGTCCTGGACTTCAGCAGCCGGCAGCTGACGTACCGCTGCCCTGTTACCGTTCGTTGAAGGAGCACAGCCCAGTCGATAGCCGTCGCCCGCACTGCGTACGATGATCGATGTGGTGGGCGTCGACCATAGCTCGAACGGCTCCTGCAGCTTGCTCGACTGCAGCCGCAAGCCGTGCGCAGCGACGATATGATCGCGCTGCGCAGGGTCCAACGCAACCGAGAACCCGAACGCATCAGCGAACAGCCGCGGCACTTCGACACCGTGGACGGTCATCGACTGTGGCGGAGTGATGACGGTCACCCGGTGATCGTCATCCTCGCCTTCCTGCTCGAATCGCCAGTCGCGCAGGTACGGCAGTCGTTCGGCAGCGTCGGCGTAGCGTGCCGCGCGCAGGCGGCTGACGACGGCCTGCTGGACTTCCGCGCTCGCGCCGCACTCAAGTACGTCCCGCAGGTCATGCTGGAACAGCAGAGCATCGGTGTCTGCCGGCTGCGCAATGGCAGAGCGGCTGCAGGCGACCAGCAGCAGCGCCGAAGCGCAGGTCGTACGGAAGAACATGGCAGGCGCTCCGGCCCTGGAATTGGCCGCTATTGTGCCCGTGAACGCCCTGAAGCTGTCCACTTGGGGACCAACAGTAGATCCACGCCATGCGTGGATGAAGCCAAGAGCATCCACGCATGGCGTGGATCTACGGCACGAACTCAAGCCTCGCGTGTCTCTACTTTGTGGTGTAACCACCATTGACCAGGATGGTCTGCCCGGTCATCCACCAGCCATCGGTCACCAGGAAGCGGATCCACGGCACGATGTCGGCGATGTCGGTCAGGCCGGTACGGGTGAACGCCGACAGCGCCGCGGCGGTCTTGTGATACGCCTGCGCATCGGCACTCTCGGCCGGATAGAAGAACGGCGTATCCATCGGCCCGGGACCGATCGCAGTCACCGAGATCCCACGCTCGCCAAATTCCTTCGATGCTGCGCGGGTGAAGTGTTCCACCGGCGCCTTGGTGCCGGCGTAGCTGGAATAGAACGGAGTGAACGCGCCGAGCAGCGAAGTGACCAGCGTGCAGATGCGGCCGCCGTCGTTGACATGGCGTCCGGCTTCCTTGAGGAAGAAGAACGCCGTCTTCGCGTTGACCGCGCTCATCTGGTCGTACTCCGCTTCGCTGATCTCCAGCATCGGCTTCTTCAGCACTTTGCCGACGGTGTTGATCGCGATGTCAGGGCGACCGACCGCGGCAACCGCGTCGGCGAACAGCCGCCCCATTGCCGTGGCCGAGGTCAGATCGGCCTGCAACGCCACGGCCTTTGCACCTGCGGCCTGCACGGCTGCAACGGTCGCCTCGGCATCGGCCTGGGTAGCAGCGCTGTTGTAGTGGATGACGATGGCCTTGGCGCCCTGCTCGGCGAAGTCGCGGGCGATCAGCCCGCCGAGGTTCTTGGCACCGCCGGCGATCAGCACGGTCTTGCCCTGGATACGGTGGTCGGTCATGGCATCGGTCTCGGGGAAGGGGCTGCCGGACTGGCAACCCTGTGCTGACGACGATATCGTGCAGAAATCGCGGATAAAGGCCGCAACATTGACTTAACTTTCCAGAGTGTGCGAACAATGGACCGGATCGAGCGTTTCCGCATCTTTGCCCGGGTGGTGGAGTGCACCAGCTTCACCCGCGCCGCCGACCAGCTCGGCCTGCCTCGCTCCACCGTGTCGGCGGCCGTGGCGGAACTGGAGCAACGTCTGGGCACGCGCCTGCTGCAGCGCTCCACCCGCAGGGTCTCCACCACCCACGATGGCGACACCTTCTACGTGCGCTGCCTGCGCCTGATCGCCGAAATGGAAGATGCCGAGTCGCTGTTCCGCCAGGACGACGCACAGCCGAAGGGCCTGTTGAAGATCGATGTGCCCAGCCGGATCGGTCGCCGCATCATCGCCCCGGCCCTGCCCGACTTCTTTGCACGGCACCCCGAGGTCGAGCTGGACCTGGGCATGACTGATCGCGCGGTAAACCTGATCGAGGACGGCTGCGATGCGGTGCTGAGGGTGGGCCAGCTGGGTGACTCCAGCCTGGTGGCCCGCACGCTGGGCCAGCTGGACTTCGTCAACGTTGCCGCGCCTGCGTACCTGCACCAGCACGGTGTACCGCAGCATCCTGCCGACCTGCAGCAGCACCGCGCGGTGAACTACGCATCGCCGACCACGGCGCGGGTGGAGCCGTGGGAATGGCAGGAAGGCGCGCAGCTGCGCACACTGCCGATGACCGGCTGGGTGCGGGTGAACAGCGCCGAGGCATCGATTGCCTGCTGCGTCGCGGGGCTGGGACTGCTGCAGATTCCGCGCTACGACGTGCAGGCGGAACTGCAGTCGGGCGCGCTGGTGGAAGTAATGCCGCAGTACGTGGCGCAGCCGTTGCCGGTGACCCTGTTGCTGCCGCATCGGCAGCATCGCGCGCAACGTGTGCAGGTGTTCCTGGATTGGCTGGAGCCCTTGTTGCGGGACGGCTTGCAGCTGCAGTAGATCCACGCCATGCGTGGATGCATGCATCCATGCCAACCAAGGTTGGCACCTACCAGGGGCGGCGGCCCGGGAAACCCGGGGCATCACGCCCCGGATTCGTCCGGCTTGACCCGGAACCACGCCGCATACAACGCCGGCAGGAACACCAGCGTCAGCACCGTGCCCACGATCAACCCACCCATGATCGAGATCGCCATCGAACCGTAGAACGCACTGCGCGACAGCGGGATCATCGCCAGCACCGCCGCCAGCGCGGTCAGCACGATCGGGCGGAAACGCCGCACCGTGGCATCGATGATCGAATGCCAGCGGTCATGCCCGGCATCGATGTCCTGCTGGATCTGGTCGATCAGGATCACCGAGTTGCGCATGATCATGCCCGCCAGCGCGATGGTGCCCAGCAGCGCCACGAAGCCGAACGGCGCGCGGAACAGCAGCAGGAACAACGTCGCACCGATGATCCCCAGCGGCGCGGTCACCAGCACCATCGCCGCACGCGAGAAGCTGCGCAGCTGCAGCATCAGCAACGTGGCCACCACGATCAGGAACAGCGGCATGCCGGCCTTGATCGAGTTCTGGCCGCGTGCCGAATCCTCCACCGAGCCGCCGGTTTCCAGCAGGTAGCCGCTGGGCAACTCGGCACGGATGCCATCCAGCGTCGGCACGATCTGCTGCACCACGTCCAACGGCTGCATGCCATCGCTGATGTCGGCACGCACGGTCACCGTCGGCAGGCGGTTGCGGTGCCAGATGATGCCGTCCTCGAACGCGTATTCCAGCCGCGCGACCTGCGACAGCGTCACCGCAGTGCCACTGCTGGTCGGAATCGCCAGGCTGCCGAGCAGGTCCAGCTGTGCGCGCTCGTTGTCCGGGCCACGCAGCAGCATCTCGATCTGGCGATTGCCTTCGCGATAGGTGCTCACGCTCATGCCCGACAACGAGCTGCTGAGGAACTGGCTGACCTGCGCACTGCTGACACCCAGCGCGCGTGCGCGGTCCTGGTCGATCACCAGCCGCACTACCTTGCTCGGCTCGCTCCAGTCCAGGTTCACGTTCATCACGTGCGGGTTCTCGCGCACCTTGGCCTCGACCTTGCGCGCAATCGCCTGCACCTGTGCGATGTGCTCGCCGGACACGCGCATCTGCACCGGATAGCCGACCGGCGGCCCATTCTCCAGGCGCGTCACGCGCATCTGCACATCGGGGAACTGCTTTATCACTTCCTTCAGCATCCAGTCGCGGGTCGATTCGCGGGCCTTGGCGTCTTCGGTAAGCACCACGAACTGGGCGAAGTTCGTCGCCGGCAGCTGCTGGTCCAGCGGCAGGTAGAAGCGCGGCGAACCGGTGCCGACGTACGCCACGTAGTTGCTGATGCCTTCGCGGCCCTTCAACAGCTTCTCCAGCTTGTCGGCCTGTGCCTGGGTCGCGGCCAGCGACGCACCTTCGGCCAGCTCGATGTCCACCATCAGTTCCGGGCGGGTCGAATCGGGGAAGAACTGCTGCGGCACGAAGCGGAACAGCATCAGCGAACCGATGAACAGTGCGATGGTCGCGCCGATCACCCACCAACGATGACGCAGGCAGGTATCCAGGAACGACCGGAAGCGGGTGTAGAACGGCCGCTGGTACGGATCATGATCGTGCGCATGCTCCTTCGGAGCGATCCAGCGCGCGAGCGACGGATGCCGGTCGGCCCACTGCAGGCGCTTGGCACGCCAGCGACCGGCCAGGCTGTCCGGCTTCGGCAGCTGCGGATTGAACAGGTCCGGCAGCATCTTGTCGCCCAGGTACGGGATGAACAGCACCGCCGCAATCCACGACACCACCAGCGCGATGGTCACCACCTGAAACAGCGAGCGGGTGTATTCACCGGTGCTCGATGCGGCAGTGGCGATGGGCAGGAAGCCTGCTGCGGTGATCAGGGTACCGGTCAACATCGGGAAGGCGGTGGATTCCCAGGCGAAACTGGCCGCGCGCAGGCGATCGTAGCCCTGCTCCATCTTGGTGGCCATCATCTCCACCGCGATGATCGCATCGTCCACCAGCAGGCCCAGTGCCAGCACCAGCGCACCCAGCGAAATCTTGTGCAGGCCGATGTCGAAGTAGTGCATGACGAAGAAGGTCATCGCCAGCACCAGCGGGATGGTCACGCCCACCACCAGGCCGGTACGCAGGCCCAGCGAGAAGAAGCTGACCAGCAGCACGATCACCACCGCTTCGGTGAGCACCTGCACGAACTCGCCCACCGACTCTTCCACCGCATGTGGCTGGTCGGACACCTTGCGCAGCTGCATGCCGGCCGGCAGGGTCTTCTGAAGGCGTTCGAACTCGGCATCCAGGGTGGCACCCAGCTTGAGGATGTCACCGCCGTCCTTCATCGCCACCGCCAGGCCGATCGCATCCTGGCCCATGAAGCGCATCTTCGGCGAAGAGGGATCGGCAAAGCCGCGCTTGACCTCGGCGATATCGCCCAGGTGCAGCGTGCGTTCGCCGGCCTGGATCGGGAACTTGCGGATGTCCTCGATCGAATCGAACTGGCCGGTCACGCGCAGCTGCACGCGGTCGGTCGGGGTTTCGAAGAAGCTGGTGGCGCTGACCGCATTCTGGTCGGCCAGTGCCTGCTGCACCTGCTGTAGCGATACGCCCAGCGTGGCCAGCTTGGTGTTGGACAGCTCGATCCACACCTTCTCGTCCTGCAGGCCGACCAGGTCGATCTTGCCGACGTCGGGCACGCGCTGCAGTTCCAGCTGGATGCGGTCGGCATAGTCGCGCATCACCGCGTAGTCGAAGCCTTCACCGGTCAACGCATAGATGTTGCCGAACGTGTCGCCGAACTCATCGTTGTAGAAGGGTCCGACGATTTCCCTCGGCAGCGTCGCGCGGATATCGCCCACGCGCTTGCGCACCTGGTACCACAGGTCCGGGATCTGCTTGGAGCGCAGGCTGTCGCGCGCCATGAAGATCACCTGCGATTCGCCCGGGCGCGAGTACGAGCGGATGAACTCGTACTCGCCGGTGTTCATCAGTGCTTTTTCGATCGGCTCGGTCACCTGCCGCGAGACCTGCTCGGCGGTGGCGCCCGGCCACATCGTGCGTACCACCATCGCCTTGAAGGTGAACGGCGGATCTTCGGACTGGCCCAGGTGCTTGTACGACCAGGCACCGATGACGGCGAACGCCAGCATCGCGAACAACACCAGCGCACGGTTACCCAGCGCCCATTCGGAGAGATTGAAGCGGCGCACGGGTCAGTGCCCCTTGCCTGCGGCCGGCGCCGGCTTGGCGGCCGACGGTGCCAGCACCGGGCGGTTCTGGCGATCGACCGGCGTCACCACCTGGCCTTCGCGCAGCAGATGGCCGCCGGCAGCGACCACCCAGTCCGCCGCGCCCACGCCGGACACCACCGGCACGGCCTGCGCGCCATAGGCACCGACCTGCACGGGAGTTGCCTTCAGCACACCATTGGACGGATTGACCACCCACACGCTGGCCTTGCCATCACTGCCGCGCAGTACGGCCGCCAGCGGCAGCTGCAACGCGCCGCTGCGGCCGGCGGTGGCGAACACCCGCGCACTCTGGCCCAGTTCCACTTCGCTCAGCGCTTCCGGCGCCAGGCTGACCCGGGTGGCATAGGTGCGGGCCTGTGCATCGGCGGCCGGTGCGATCTCGCGCAGGGTGCCGGGCAGCAGCTGGCCCGGGCGGTTCCACAGTTCCACCTGTACCGACTGGCCGACCTTGTAGTCGCGGATATTGCTTTCCGGCAGCGCGATCAGCACCTCACGGCCACCGTCGGCGGCCAGGGTGAACACCGTCTGCCCCGCGCTCACGACCTGCCCGGCTTCGGCCTGGCGGCTGGCAATCACGCCATCGGCGGGCGCGCGCAGCTGCGCGTACTCGGCCTGGTTGCGGGCCACGGCGAGGTTGGCCCGGGCGGCATTGGCCTGGCCCTGCGCGGCCTTGAACGCCGCCGTCTGCTGGTCCAGTGCCGAGCGGCTCACCAGCTGGTCTTCAGCCAGCTTGGCGTAGCGCTTCTGGTCATCGCGAGCGCGCACCAGGTCTGCTTCCGCCGCCGCCAGCTGCGCCTGCGACGCCGCCGCCTGCGAGGCATAGTCGGCCGCGTCCAGCTCAGCCAGCAGCTGGCCCTTCTTCACCCGCTCGCCTGCGTCGACGTGACGCTTCACCAGATTGCCGCCAACCCGGAACGACAGGGGGCTTTCCTGGCGGGCACGCACCTCGCCGGGGTAGGCGGCCGCGGCTTGTCCGTCCTGCGTGGTGGGATGCACCACCAGCACCGGGATGGCCGCCACCGGCTCGGCGGCCTGCTTGCCGCACGCTGCCAACACCACGACCAGTACGCCTACGCCCAACCAACGCATGTTTTTCATGAGGTACAGGACCTGAAAAGAAATCCGGGGGGAACGCGCCGGCAACATACTGTTGCAACGCGGACATTAGTGAACCAGCCGGTATAGTATAAATATCGAACCGCTTGGTCTAGTATTAGCGGGATGAGTTCTCCCACTTCCCGAAAGCCGTTGGCCAAGCCCGCTGCCAAGGCTGCCGGTCCCGGGCGCCCCAAGGATCTGGGCAAGCGCGCGGCGATACTCGAGGCAGCCAAGACACTGTTCATCGAACAGGGCTACAGCGGCGTGAGCATGGACAGCATCGCGGCCCAGGCCGGCGTCTCGAAGCTGACCGTATACAGCCATTTCGGCGACAAAGAGACCCTGTTCTCCGAAGCTGTGCAGTCCAAGTGCATCGAGATGCTGCCCGACGCGCTGTTCGTGGCCGACGTGGAAGGCCCCCTGCGCGACCAGTTGCTGGGCATCGGCATGGCGTTCTTCGAGATGATCACCTCCGACGCGGCCCTGTCGATCCAGCGGGTGATGATGGCCCCGGAGACCGACGAGCGCCTGCGCGAACTGTTCTGGCAGGCCGGCCCGCAACGCACCTGTGAGGCGCTGGCCGACTTCATGCGCTTGCGTGCCGAGCGCGGCGAACTGGACATCCCCGACTGCTACATCGCCGGCCAGCAGTTCCTGACCCTGGTGAAGGGCGAAGTGCACATGCATATGATGTGCGGCATGCCACTGTCACCCGTCGAGACCGATGCTGCGCTCCACGTGGCCGCCAGTGTGGATTTCTTCCTGCGCGCCTACGCCCCGCGAGAGGCCGGAACCGCTGGATAACCAAAACTGAACGAACCGGAGGTCGCGATGACTTCCGGCACTGCGACCCCGGCCACCCCGCAGCAGATGCTCTGGGCGCGCCGCCGGCCTCCGGCACCGGTAAAATGGCCGGCCCACTGCGCTGGATTTGAACCTCATGACGATTGATTACGCCCACGCCCGCGAACTGATGGTGGAACAGCAGATCCGTCCCTGGGACGTGCTGGACATCAAGGTGCTCGACGTCCTGGCCCGCCTGCCGCGCGAGGCCTTCGTCGCCGACGCGCACCGGGCGCTGGCCTATGCCGATGTCGAACTGCCGATCGGCAACGGCCAGAAGATGATGAAGCCGGTCATCGAGGGCCGTACCCTGCAGGCACTGGATCTGCAGCCGGGTGACGAAGTGCTGGAAATCGGCACCGGCAGCGGCTTCCTGTCGGCCTGCATCGGCGCGCTCGCGCGCGACGTGTTGAGCCTGGAAATCGATCCGGAACTGGCCGCCGCTGCGCGCGCCCGCCTGGATGCCACCGGCCTGGGCACCAACGTGCGCGTGGAAGTGGCCGATGGCCTGGCCTGGCAGACCGAACGCCGCTTCGACGTGATCTGTGTCACTGGCGCCGTTGACGTGGTGCCGTCACAGTTCGCTTCGTGGTTGCGTCCGGGTGGTCGTCTGTATGTCATCCAGGGCCGTTCGCCGGCCATGGAAGCGCTGTTGGTGAAGGCCGATGGCAGCACCGAGTCGCTGTTCGAGACCGATATCGATTACCTGCGTGGTGCCGCCCCGGCCCCCCAGTTCCACCTCTGAGTCCAAGGAAGCCGCAATGATCCGCCGATCCCTCGCTGTTGCGCTGGCCACTGCCCTGCTGCCGTTGTCCGCCCATGCCGCCGACCTGCTGCAGGTCTATGAAATGGCGCGCAATGGCGACCCGCAGCTGTCCGCCGCCGAATCCACCCGGTTGTACGACAAGGAAGGCGCCGTGCAGGCGCGTGCTGCCCTGCTGCCGCAGATCAATGGCCAGGCCACGCTGAACCGCGCGCGTAGCGAGGCCAATGCCGATGCCAACTCTGGCTCGGTCACCAGCAAGCGCCGCAACTACACGGTCGATGGCACCCAGACGCTGTTCAACTGGACGCAGATCAACAACCTGCGTTCGCAGCGCGAGCTGAGCAAGGCGGCTGATTTCACCCTCGACTCGGCCAACGACAACCTGATCGTGCGCACCTCGGCGGCCTACTTCAACGTGCTGGTGGCGATCGAATCGCTGAACGCCGCACAGACCAACGAAGCGGCCGCGAAGAAGCAGTTCGACTTCGCCGACAAGCGCCTGGAAGTGGGCCTGGCGCCGATCACCGACGTGCACGAAGCACGCGCCCAGTACGACCAGGCGCGCGCCAACACGATCGTTGCGCAGAACACCCTGGCCGACAACTACCAGGCCCTGACCGAACTGACCGGCCAGCCGGTGATGAACCTGAAGGGCCTGCCGGCCGATTTCCGTCCGGAAGTGCCGGCCAACCGCGGCAACCTGGACCAGCTGGTGCAGCAGGCGACCACGCAGAACCCGGCGCTGAAGGCGCAGGAACTGAAGGTCGGTGCCGCCGAAGCCGGCGTGCAGGCGGCCCGTGGTGGCCACTACCCGACCCTGTCGCTGGGCGGCAGCTGGGGCAAGACCGCGACCTGGGGCGACAGCACCGGCGCCGGTTCGCTCTCACCCGATGCACGCACCAACAGCATCGGCCTGACCCTGAGCGTGCCGATCTTCTCTGGCGGCGCCACCCAGTCCGGCGTGCGCCAGGCCCTGGCCCAGCGTGATATCGCCCAGGATGGTTTCGAGCAGCAGAAGCGCGCGCTGGACCGCAACACGCGCAATGCCTATCAGACCCTGGTACAGGGCATCAGCGAAGTGGAAGCGCGCCGCCTGGCCGTGGTTTCCGCACAGAGCGCCTACGATGCCTCGCAGGTCGGCCTGGAAGTGGGTACCCGCACGGTGCTGGACGTGATCCAGAACCAGCGCATCCTGTTCTCCGCCCAGCTGGATTACGCGCAGGCCCGTTACAACTTCCTGCAGAACCGCCTGCTGCTGAGCCAGGCCGTGGGTGGCCTGGATGTCGCCGAACTGCAGGACATCAACCGCCTGCTGACCCAGGACGCGGGCAACCCGTCCACGACCACCAACTGAGTCGGCGCCACCGGTCTGATCGGAAAGCCACCCGCGAGGGTGGCTTTTTTATTGATTGCAGATGGCTGGCGCCGCGCGCGGTGCTAGCGCGAGCGCCCCGCGTGTCGACGCATCAGGGCGCCTGCCAGCACGACCGCCAGCACCATCAGCACCGGTACGAACAAGCGGGACGTGACGGCCGGCAACAGGCATAGTGCGGTCGCTACCGGTGCGAGCAGCATCGGAATGAGCCGCCGTTCGCCGGCTGCCTCCCGCGCCTGCCATTGGCTGCGGGCAACGCCGAGGCATACGGCGGCCAGAACCAGCAGGCCTGCAGGCCCCGGCAGCTGTGGGAGCCAGCCCTCCGGCATCGACAGCGCCAGAGCGACGGCGAGCGCAGTCAGCGCAATCGTCACCCGCAGATGCGCATCGGTGCCGGCATCGCCGGGTTCCGGCGGCCAGACCTCCACCCCCAACCGCGCGGCCAACAGCAGCGATACCAACTGCAGGGCCGCCAGCCCCGCGCCGCCCGCCAACGGCAACAGTGGCAGCAACCATTGCAGCTGCGGCACACCCTGCAATGCCACCGACAGCGGTCGCGTGCTGGCCAGCGCAGAAAATTCGACCAGACCGGACTGCAGCGCAGCCACTACCATCAGCCACAGCATCGCCATCAGCACCGCTGCGCCGGCGGCTCTGGAAACCTGCGAACGAGGCTGCGGCACCCTGCCGGCAAACCCGGCCAGCAGGCCTGCGCCGAGCAGCACACCTAGCAATGCCACGCCAGCTGCAAGCACGCCGCCCAGCCCGAAGCGATAGGGCGCGGTAGCCGATGGCAGCCACGGAATCCAATGCGCGTAGTGCACATGGCGCGCGGCCAGCAACAACAGCAGCAGGCCAGCGCCCAGCTTCACCGTCAGCAGTGCACTGGCCAACAGCAGCACGCGCGGCATCCGCAGCACTGCAGTGGCGGCCCCCAGCAGCAACACCATGATCGAAGCCGCCAGCGGCAATGGCACCCACTGCGCGGGAGCCGCATCGATGACCTCAGCGGCTGCGTACAGATGGCGCGCCATCGATTGCGCCAGGCCTGCGGTGGTCGCCGCCAGTTCCAGCAGCAGGGCAATCACCAGTACATCCGCGAACAGCTTGCCCCAGGCGGCGCGCAGCAGACCATGCAGACCCGAAGGACTCGGCAGACGCCGCATCGCCAGACGAAGGCAATACAGCATCGGCACCGCACCCAGCGCCGCCAGCAACAGGCTGAGAACAATGGCGGGCCCCGCCTGCGCCGCCGTGTACTGGCCGACCAGGGCGACAACGCTGCCACCCATCAGCAGGGTCAGTGCCACCACCAGCAGATGGTCGCTGCCCAGCCCTCCGGTCTTCGCGCTGTTGTGCAGCACGTCTCCGTTGTCGCCGATCATTCAAAGCTCCCTTGATGTCGTCCAAGCGTGGTCGACAGCAGGCTGCAGCCTGACGGGGAGAAGCGAAATCGGAATTGGCGGCGCAGTCATCGTGATGTGACAGCCTGCACGCAGTGGACGACGGGAGCGGTCCGGCTACGACAGATTCAACAGCATCAAGCAGACGTGATGCAGGTGATCACGACAGAGTCACCTGGAAGGACGCTTAGCGGTAGCACGCGGGGGCTCAGGCCAGCGGTGGCGGCAGGTGCGGAGCCACCAGCTGCAGGGTCCGCTGCAGCGCGCCGCGACCGTTGCTGACCAGCGTGCAACCGGCGCGGGCCATGTCCTCGCGCGCCTGCGCGTCATCGAGCAGGTGCAGCAGCAGATCGCCGACCGCCTGCGCGTCCTCGCCGATCAGCAGTGCACCGGCCTCACGCATGCGCCGCGAGATCTCGGCGAAGTTGTGCAGGTGCGGGCCGGTCACCGCTGCAGTGCCCATCGCCGCAGGCTCCAGCAGGTTGTGGCCGCCGATGGCCTGCAGGCTGCCACCGACGAAGGCAACCTGGGCACAGCCGTAGAACGGCATCAATTCGCCCAGCGTGTCGATGACGAAGACATCGCTGCCGGCCCCTGGCCACTGCTGCGCGCGCCGCGTCGCCACGCTCCAGCCCTGCTCGCGGGCCAGCGCCTCCACCTTGGGAAAGCGCTCGGGATGCCGCGGCGCCCACAGCAGCAGCAGGTCCGGATGCTGCTGGCGCAGACGGCGGTGCAGGTCGATCACCGCCTGCTCTTCGCCATCATGCGTGCTGGCCGCGATCCACACCGGGCGCGTGGCCGGTACATGGGCATGGAACTGTTCGATGAACGGCTGCACGTCCGGCGTGGCGATGTCGAACTTCAGGTTGCCCAGCGCCTGCACCTGTTCCGGCGCCGCACCCAGCTGCACGAAGCGTGCGGCGTCATCCTGCGATTGTGCGGCCACGCAGGTGACCGTACGCAGCGCACGCCGGATCAGTGCTGCCAGCACCCGGTAGCCGCGCAACGACCGTGCCGACAGGCGCGCATTGAGGATGTAGACCGGAATACGACGGTCGCGGCAGCCGAACAGCATGTTCGGCCACAGCTCGGTTTCCAGGATCAGCGCCAGGCTGGGCTGGAAGTGGCCGAGGAAGCGGTTGACGCTGCCCGGCACGTCGTACGGCAGGTACACGTGGTCCAGCGCATCGCCCCACAGCGCGCGCACCCGTTCCGAGCCGGTCGGGGTGATGGTGGTGATGACCCAGCGGATGTCAGGCCGCTGCTCGCGCAGCGCATTGACCAGCGGCGCAGCGGCGTTGACCTCGCCCACCGAGACCGCATGCAGCCAGACCCGCGGCTGGCCGCTCGGCTGCGGATAGGACGCATAGCGTTCATCCCAGCGCCGGAAGTATTCACGGACCCGGAAGCCGCGCCAGACCAGGTGGTACACGGTGATCGGCAGCAGGAGGTACAGCACGGCCGAGTACAGGCCACGCAGGATCCATTCGACAGGGTCTTTACGCATGCGGCAAGGATACGGGAGCCCCCCGGGAAAGACACGCGGCCGGGTTGGTAGAATGGCGGCATGTCCGATGCCACCACCGCCGTCCGTCCGTCGCTGCGTGATCCACGCAACTGGCCGATGTTTGCCGTCATGTTCACTGCCTTCGGGATCGCCCGGCTGCCGTGGATGCTGCAGCGCGTGCTCGGCCGCGGGGTCGGCTCGATCGCCTGGCGCCTGGCCGGCAGCCGCCGCCATGCCGCCGAGGTCAACCTCAAGCTGTGCTTCCCCGAGAAGGACGAGGCCTGGCGCAAGCGCCTGGTGCGCGACAGCTTCGATGCATTGGGCGTGGGCATCTTCGAATGCGCGCGCTCCTGGTGGGGCAGCATCGACAGCATCCGCCCGCAGGTGCACATCGAAGGGCTGGAACACCTCAAGCAGATGCAGGCCGAGGGCCGCGGCGTGTTGCTGGTCTCGGGCCACTTCATGACCCTGGAGATGTGCGGCCGCCTGCTGTGCGACCACGTCGACCTGTCCGGCATGTACCGCAAGCACAAGAACCCGGTGTACGAGTGGGCGGTGAAATTCGGTCGCCTGCGCTACGCCAAGGCGATGTACGCCAACGAGGACATCCGCGCGACGGTGCGCCACCTGAAGAAGGGCGGTTTCCTCTGGTACGCCCCCGACCAGGACATGCGCGGCAAGGACACGGTGTTCGTGCCGTTCTTCGGCCACACCGCATCCACCATCACCGCGACCCACCAGCTGGCGCGGATGACCGGTTGTGCGGTCATCCCCTACTTCCATCGCCGCGAAGGCGGGAAGTACTTCCTGAAGATTGGTGCGCCGCTGGAGAACTTCCCCAGCGAAGACGTTGAGGCCGATACCGCGCGGGTCAACCAGGCCATCGAACAGATGGTGCGCGAGGCACCGGACCAGTACCTGTGGATCCATCGCCGCTTCAAGCGCCAGCCCGGTGGGCGGAGCGATTTCTACAAGTGATATGACGGGCGGTCGGGAACGCCCCATCCACGCACGGCGTGGATCTACTGATCGGCGGCTGGCTTCATCCACGCATGGCGTGGATCTACTGATCGGCGGCTGGCTTCATCCACGCATGGCGTGGATCTACTGATCGGTGACTGGCTTCATCCACGCATGGCGTGGATCTACTGATCGGCATTGCCAGTAGATCCACGCCATGCGTGGATGCTCTCCGTTCCGATGCCGGAATCTACAACGGCCAGCGACACCACGCATGCGGGTATTCCCCCAACTCGCTGGCCAGTCCAGCCCGCACCGGATTGGCCAGGATGTACATCGCCTTTTCATGAAGGGATTCATCGGTGCGCACCGCATGGTCGTGGTAGCCGTGCTGCCACAGCGGCCCTTTCTGTCCCAATTGCCGGTTCAGCAGCCGACTGCTGCGTGATTTGAGCAGTGCCATGCACTCGGCCAGCGTTCCCTTCTGCAGCTCCATCAACCAGTGCAGGTGGTCGGGCATCACCACCCAGGCGAGGCTGTGGCTGAAACCATTGCGTTCGATGAAACGCAGGGTATCGACCAGGACCGCCACGTTGGCGGCATCGGCGAACAAGGGCGCACGGCCGTGGGTCGCCGTGGTCAGTGAGTACACGTTGCCGGATCGCGAGTAACGACCGTAACGGAGTCTGGGGCTTGCCATGGGCACAGACTGCGGGTTGCGCGACCCTGCGTGCATTGGCGGACCACCTCGCGGCAGGTCGGGAAAAGCCGCGACGACGGCCAATGTTCATGGGAAAGCCCATCCACGCATGGCGTGGATCTACTGCTTCCCCGGTAGATCCACGCCATGCGTGGATACGAACATTACGCGGCGCGCGGCAGATCGTCCGGTTCGCGCGCCAGCAACGTGCCGACGAACAGCGCGGCCAGCAGCACGGTCAGGCCGCCCCAGAACGCGGAATAGAACGCCAGGTGGGTATTGAGCGGGAACACGGTAACCGCCAATGCCAGCATCGCCGGGCGTGCACGCTCGCGCGCCGCTGCCGGCGCGAATCGCCATGCACGCCATGCCTGCGCCACCGCTGCCAGCCACAGCAACAGACCCAGCACACCGGTCTCGGCAAGAATCTCGAGCACGATCTGGTGGGCGTGCAGCGCCGGCATCGTGCCCCACACCGCCGGCCCTTCATCGGCAACGCAGTGGGGATAGGCATCGCGGAAGCCACGTGCACCGACACCGTTGATCGGATGCGCTTCGATCATGCAGGCCGCCGCGCTCCAGATGCGGGTACGACCGGACAGTGCCTGTTCGACCCCGTCCTCGCCACCCTCCCAAGCCATTGCCGTGCGCGCCACACGCTCCCGCAGCTGCGGTACGCTGGCAGTCAGTACGCCCGCAGAGAGAACACCCACCAGCGCGAGCAGGCCCAACCGCTTCCACCCGAGTTGGCGCACGCCGCTGTAGACAACCACCAGGCCGAAGGTGATCCATGAGGCGCGGGAGCCGGCCAGCAGCAGCACCACGCCCACCGCCGCAGCGGCCAGCAACCAGCCCGCATTGCCGAAACGGCGTGCCACCGGCAACAACAGGAACGGCGAAAGACTGGCCAGCACCTGGCCGAATTTCAGGTTGCACGGCCCAAGTGCCCCGCTGAGACGATCGGCCAGCGCGGCTTCTGCAGCCGGGCACAATGCGTGACCGCTGATGGCCAGCTTGAGCTGCTGCAGCGACCAGAACCATGGGCTGGTGCCTGCCAGTGCCTGCACCAGCGCGTCGAGCGTCCACAGGCCGGTGATCACCGCCAGTCCGCCCAGGGTCAAGCGCCGCCGCTGCGGGGTGGCCACGGCAATCGCCACCAGCCACATGAAAGGCAGATAGCGCAGCCCGGCCGCCGCCTTGGTCCAGGACGCCGACGGGTCCACGGCATCGAAGGCCGAGAACGCCTGTGGCAACCAGTAGCCAAGGAAGAGAATCGATGTCAGCGCCCACGCTGCCGGGCTCAGCAGATGCGGTCGATGCTGCACCCGGCGGATGACCATGCGCGCCGCGGCGTACAACGCTCCCAGGCCCAGCACCGTTTCGGCGATGCCTGGCAGCGGCCAAAACGCGACGTAGGCCAGCACCCACCAGGGTGCCCAGCGGCCAGCGCGCTCGTCGCGCAGGGGCGGCGTGGCGTCAGCCAGCGAGGTCGGCATAAAGGCGGAGGGTATCGCGCTGCATGGCCTGCAGGGTAAACGGGATACGGGTCGGCAAGGACGGTGGCTGCGCCAGCAGGGCCAGCGCACGTTCACCCAGTGCCCGCGCATCGCCGAGCGGCACGGCACCACTGGGCTGCAGCTGCTGCAGCAGTTCGCCGACCCCACCATGGTCCCAGCCCAGCACCGGCCTGCCGACCGACAACGCTTCGACCACGGTACGACCAAAGGCTTCCGGCTTGTCTGACAGCTGCAGCACCAGATCGCTGGCGGCGTAGGCCTGGGCGATGCGCGCAGTCGGCGTGCTGATGTGCACGGCCCCGGTCACGCCAAGCGCGTCTGCCTGCCTGCGCAGCTCTGCCACATAGGCTTCGCGGCCAGGCTCGTCGGTGCCCAGCATCCACAGCTGCGCCGGCACGCCCGCTGCACGGACATCGGCCAGCAACTGCAGCGCGTGGGTGTGGCCTTTCAGCCGGGTGCCGCGACCGGGCAGCAGCAACAGCGGTCCATCGACCTGGGCCAGCCAGGGATAGTCCGCCGCCAGCGCCAGCCGGGGCCGCCGATCGGCGCGGGCCACACGCGGGAACTGGCTGACATCCACCCCACGCGGGATCACCTGCAGCCTGTCGCGGGCCACCGTCGGGTAATGCGTGTGCACGTAGTCGCGCACGCTGTTGGATACACAGATCACGCGTTCGCCGCTGGTCATCACCGCGCTGTAGCGGCCGGGCGAATTCAGCCCATGCACGGTAGTGACCCAATGCGGGCGCTGCGCCGGCTGCATCGCACGGATCGCGTACAGCCCCAGCCACGCCGGCAGGCGCGAACGGGCATGGACGATGTCGGCGCCCACTTCGGTGAACAGGCGACGCAGGGTCGGCAGATGGCGCAGCGTCAGCAGCGACTTGCGGCCGATATCCAGGGTCAGGTGCTCGGCACCGCTGTCGAGCAGCGGCTGCACCAGGCGACCGCCGGCCGACACCACCAGCGCGCGATGGCCGGCAGCGACCAGGGCCGCGGCGATTTCAAGGGTCGAGCGCTCGACACCGCCGGAGTGCAGCGCCGGCAGCAACTGCACCACGGTCAATCGGCGCATCGAGGGGGCGGCCGCTTAGTCGGCCAGCACGAACACGGCGCCGCAGTAAGCACACTGCGCTTGCCCGTTGGGTTCGTCTTCGATCGGCAGGTACACCCGCGGATGCGAGTTCCACAGCGCCATTTCCGGAGTCGGGCAGCTCAGCGGCAGATCGCTGCGGTGCACGGTGTAGCGCTTTTCGGCGTTGGCGGGCGCGGTGGCGGTATGGCTCATGGCGGATGTCGATGAACGGATTGCGAGGCCTGCGATTCTAGCATCTGGGCCCGGCAAACACCGTGCGCTGCGTGGCCGCTGCGCGCGGCGGCCAGCTTCACCCCCACGCCGTGGCCCCGCCATGCAACCGCCCTGCCCGCTCCCCGGCGGCGGTGCCGAGTCACGGCGGCAGGAAATTCCTCATGCGCACCAGTCAGTTCCGTGCAGAACCGGTCTTCGTTCGAATTTCCCGCATTTGGATCGAACTAAATGGCACTTGTCAGGGCGCTGCCAGCTGTTGCAGCATCGGGTCCGATCCATTCCTGACCCGATCGCATGGCCCGCCCCCCACCGGACCTGCATCGCCTCCCGACTGCCCTGGGGCAGGCGGGGCGATGCTGTCCGTGGTGTTCGCCGATGCGGGTTCTGCCTGCCGCCTGCCCTACCGGGAGACCCTGCATGACCCTGTCCGATCCACGCCGCGCCCTGCTTCCGCTCGCCCTGGCCCTGGCCTGTGCGACCACTGCGACACCGGTGCTGGCGCAAGGGCTGCAGACCTCCTTCGAGCCGGGCGAGCCGGCACCGGCCAGATCCGCTGGCGCGCTGTCCGTTGACGTCGGCAGCGGCCCTGGCGCGCCGTACGCGGCCAAGCGCAACGTCGGCTACAGCGGCCTGCATGCGTTGCACTACAGCGCCAATGGCGGCCAAGCGCGCCACGAACTGTTCAAGACCGATCTGTCCATCGACACCGACACCACGCTGTCCTGGCTGGTACTGCCGGAGATCGTCGGCAAGGACACCGTGGCCTCCACCTATGTGTCTCTGGACCTGCTGCTGGACGATGGCAGCCGCGTATCCGCCAGTGGTGCGCGCGACCAGCACGGCGTGGCGCTGGGCGCACAGGCGCAGGGCGACTCGAAGACGCTGTATCCGCAGCAGTGGGCGCGCAAGGCGGTGCGCCTGGGCGATGTGCCCGCGTTGAAGGGCCGCCGCGTGATCGCCATCGAGCTCGAGGTGGCCAGCGCCGATGGCGCCCCCGTGTCGGGCTGGATCGACGACGTGCGCCTGGACGTGCAGCCACGGCAGGCACCGCAGCGTGTCTCCGACTGGGTGCTGACCACGCGCGGCACCCAGGCCAACGGCACCTTCTCACGTGGCAACAACTTCCCGGCCACCGCTGTACCCCACGGCTTCAACTTCTGGACGCCGGTGACCGATGCCGGCGCACTGAACTGGCTGTACCGCTGGAACGAGCAGAACGATGCGAAGAACCGGCCGCAGCTGCAGGCGCTCGCCCTGAGCCACCAGCCCAGCCCGTGGATGGGCGACCGCCAGACCTTCCAGGTGATGCCCTCCACCACGCGCGGTGTACCTGAAGCGGACCGCAGCAAGCGGGCGTTGTCCTTCGACCGCGCACAGGAAAGCGCGCGCCCGTATCGCTACGACGTGCGCTTCGACAACGGCATCGCCGCGTCCATCGCCCCAACCGACCATGCCGCGCTGTTCCGCTTCGATTTCCCCGCAGGCGGCGACGCCAACCTGCTGTTCGACAACGTCGATGCGCGCGGTGGGCTGACCCTCGACGCCGCCACGCAGACGTTGTCCGGCTACACCGATACCCGCAGCGGCCTGTCCAACGGCGCCACCCGCATGTATGTGGTGGCCAGCTTCGACAAGCCGTGGCGCAGCAGCGGCCAGATCGATACCGGCCGCCCGACCGGCTACATCAAGTTCGACGCAGGCAGCGAGCGCCGGGTGACGATGCGCATCGCCACCTCGCTGATCTCCGTCGAACAGGCGCGCCACAACCTGGCGCTGGAAATCGCCGCAGCCGATACGCTGGAAAGTGTGGCCGGGCGTGCACAGGATGCGTGGGATACGCGCTTGGCCCGCTTCGATATCGGCAACGCCAGCGACGACCAGAAGACCACGCTGTACTCCAGCCTGTACCGGCTGTACCTGTACCCCAATTCCGGCCACGAGAATGCGGGCACCGCCGCCGCTCCCGATTGGCGCTATGCCAGCCAGGCCAGCGCCGTCGATGACAACACCGACGGCAGCGCGACGCGCAGCTTCGCACCGGTGCGCGACGGCAAGGTCTTCGTCAACAACGGCTTCTGGGACACGTTCCGCACCACCTGGCCGGCGTATGCGCTGTTCACCCCGGATGATGCCGGGCAACTGGTACAGGGCTTCATCGAGCAGTACCGCGCCGGTGGCTGGATCGCGCGCTGGTCCTCGCCCGGCTACGCAGACCTGATGGTCGGCACCAGCTCGGACGTGGCCTTCGCCGATGCGTGGCTGAAGGGCATCGGTGGCTTCGATCCCGAAGAGGCCTATGCCGCAGCACTGAAGAACGCCACCGTGGTGCCTCCGGATCGCCATGTCGGCCGCAAGGGCATGGAGCGTTCGACGTTCCGCGGCTATGCCAGCGCCGACGTGCATGAAGGCATGTCGTGGACGATGGAAGGTGCGCTCAATGACTTCGGCATCGCCAACATGGCCGAGGCGCTGGCCAAGCGCGCGACGACATCGTCCGCGCGCGAACGCTACGCGACCGAAGCCGACTACTTCCGCTACCGCGCCGCCAGCTACGCGACGATGTTCGATCCGGCCGCCGGTTTCTTCCAGGGCCGCAAGCCCGATGGCAGCTGGCGCCTGGATGCCAAGGATTACGACCCGCGCGTGTGGGGCCACGACTACACCGAATCCAATGGCTGGACGTTCGCCTTCACCGCCGCGCACGATGGCGAAGGCCTGGCCGCGCTGTACGGTAGCCGCGACAAGCTGGCCGCCAAGCTCGACACCTTCTTCGCCACGCCGGAAACCGCCGACGCCGCGTTCGCCGGCTCCTACGGCGGCACCATCCACGAGATGACCGAAGCGCGCGATGTGCGCATGGGCATGTACGCGCACAGCAACCAGCCGGCACACCACATCCCGTGGATGTACCTGTATGCCGGACAGCCGTGGAAGACCCAGCAGCATGTGCGCGAGATCCTGTCGCGGCTGTACGTCGGCAGCGAGATCGGCCAGGGTTATCCGGGCGACGAGGACAACGGCGAGACCTCGGCGTGGTACGTGCTGGCCTCGCTGGGCCTGTATCCGCTGCGCATGGGCGCGCCGGAATACGCGATTGGTTCGCCGGCGTTCCAGCATGCCCGCGTCGAGCTGCAGGGCGGCGCGGTATTGACCGTCAATGCAGCGCAGAATTCGCGTGAGAACGTGTATGTGCAGTCGCTGAAGATCAACGGCAAGCCGTGGACGAAGACCTGGGTGCCGCACGAGGTGATCGCCAAGGGTGCGACCCTGGACTTCGTGATGGGCCCGCAGCCGTCACGCTGGGGCAGCGGCGTGGATGATGTGCCGCGCTCGCTGACCGCGCGTGGCCAGCGACCGCACCTGCTGCACGATCTTCTGGGCAGCGGCGCGCAGGTAACGCTGGCCGACGGTCGCGCCCTGCCCGCGCTGGTGGACGACGATGCCACGACGGCGGTGCCGCTGGGTGGTGGCGCGACCATCGCGCTGAGCCACGTGGGCGATGGCGCACCAACGATGTACACGCTGACCAGCGGCGATGGCGCTATCCGTGGTGGCGAATGGACGCTGGAAGCACGTACCGGCAACGGACGCTGGGTAACGCTGGACCAGCGACGTGGAGAAGATTTCACCTCGGCCCGGCAGACCCGCCCGTTCCGTATCGCTTCGCCGTCACGCTACGCCGAGTACCGTCTGCGCCTGGCTGCGCCGGGGCGCCTGCAGCTGGCCGAAATCGAGCTGTTGTCACCCTCTCCCCTGCAATGACGTCCATGCACCTACGTGTTCTCCCCCTCGTTCTTGCTGCCCTTGTATTTCCAGGTCTCAGCCAGGCACAACCGCAGACCCAGGCCTTTGATGGCCAGGTCAGCCGTGACGGGGTAACGCTGTATTACCAGGATGCTGCCGGCGCGCTGGCCGCGCCGGTGCGCAAGCGCATCATCGATACGTTCTACTTCGCCTACCTGCGCGAGCGTGCGGACTTCCGCCCGACCGCGCCGAACGAAGTGCGCATCGTGATCGATCCGGCGTACACCGGCGTCGCTTTCGTCGGCGACAAGGACAAGGCCAGCACCATCACCATCAATCCGGGCTGGCTGGCCCAGCACCCGGATGACATCGATCTGGTGACCCACGAAGCAATGCACATCGTGCAGGGCTATCCCAGCTACGGTGACAAGCGCGTGCCGGGCTGGCTGGTGGAAGGCATCGCCGACTACGCGCGCGACCGCTACGGGATGAACAACGTCGCCGCCGGCTGGGCGTTGCCGGAAAAGCTGAGCGCAGGCCAGACGGTGGAAAGCGGCTATCGGGTGACCGGTGCCTTCCTGAAGTGGGCCGAAGTGGCGCATCCGGGATTGGTGCTGGCACTGGACAAGGATCTGCGCGACGGGCGCTATGCACCCGCGCTGTGGCAGAAGCACACCGGCAAGACCCTGCCGGCGTTGTGGGCGGAGTACGCCAAACCGCGCTCCCCCGCCCCTGCGCCGCCGCCCGCAGGAATCGCAGAGCGGCGGTAAGTTCGACGTTGCGGGGCAATGCCCCGGCCTTCAACGCGACTGCACGAAGCCGGCGTACAGCGCGAACAACTGCTGGAAATACCGCTTGCTCACTCGACTGCGCATGACACTGCTCCGCCCATGGAAAGTTGGTCGGGCCCAAGGTGGGAAGGCCGGTCCGGTCCCTTCCCACGGCCAGGCCGCGTGGGCGTATTGGGCCGCAGCGAGGTTGCAGGGCGATTACCGGGCGGCTGCAGTTCTCCGGTAGCGCCGGGCCACGCCTGGCGGAATGCGAGAAGCGCCGCGCTGTGCGCTCGCCGGGCATGGCCCGGCGCTACCCGATCCGGTTTCCGCGTTGCGGAAACAGAAACGCGCCCCGTGGGGCGCGTTTCTGCAGATCGCTTCGGAACGAAGGCTTACGCCTTCTTTTCCGCTTCGATCTGTTTGCGGATCTGCGCATCGACTGCGGCAATCGCGGTCATGTTCAGGATCCGGCGCGAGGTCGCGCTGGTCGTCAGGATGTGCACCGGCTTGTTGACGCCCATCAGGATCGGACCAATCGCCACGCCATCGGTGAACACGCGCACCAGGTTGTAGGCGATGTTGGCCGCTTCCAGGTTCGGCAGCACGAACAGGTTGGCACGGCCCTGCAGGGTCGAGCCCGGCAGCAGCTTCTGGCGCAGGGCTTCATCCCACGCGGTGTCGCCCTGCATTTCGCCGTCCACGTTCAGACGCGGGTTGCGCTTGAGCAGCAGCTCGCGCACCTGGCGCATCTTCAGCGCATCCTTCGAATCGTGGCTGCCGAAGTTGGAGTGCGACAGCAGTGCCACCTTCGGCTCGACACCGAACAGCTTCATGCGGTACGCCGCCTGCAGGGTCGCTTCGCACAGCTGCTCTGCGGTCGGGTCTTCCTGCACGTGGGTGTCGACGAAGAAGAACACGCCCTGCTGGTTGATCACGCCGGTCATCGCCGAGGTCGAGGTGACCTTCGATTCCAGCGGCAGCACGCTGCGCACGTAACCCAGCTTCTTGTGGAAGCGGCCGACGATGCCGGTCAGCATCGCATCGGCTTCGCCACGGGCGACCATCACGGCGGCGATCAGGGTCGGGCGCGAACGCATCAGGTTCTTGGCGGCGGCCACGGTGACGCCACGACGGCCGGTCAGGCCGTGGTAGTACTGCCAGTATTCGTTGAAGCGCGGGTCGTCATTGATGTTGGTGACTTCAATGTTCTCGCCGATCTTCAGGCGCAGGCCGAGGCGCTCGATGCGCGATTCGATCACTTCCGGGCGACCGATCAGGATCGGATGTGCCAGGCCGTCATCGACCACGTTCTGCACCGCCTGCAGCACCACTTCCTCTTCGCCTTCGGCATACACCACGCGCTGCTTGTCGCTGCGCGCGCGATCGTAGACCGGCTTCATCATCAGGCTGGTGCGGTAGACGAACTGCGACAGCTTCTGCCGGTAGACTTCCATGTCGGCGATCGGACGGGCGGCCACGCCCGAATCCATCGCGGCCTGGGCCACGGCAGCCGACAGCTCCACCAGCAGGCGGCGGTCGAACGGACGCGGAATCAGGTACTCGCGGCCGAAGCTCGGGGTTTCACCGCCATAGGCCGAGCCCATGTCGGTGGCAGCACGACGGGCCAGCGCGGCGATAGCACGCACGCAGGCGATCTTCATTTCCTCGTTGATCGCGGTCGCGCCGACGTCCAGCGCACCGCGGAACAGGTACGGGAAGCACAGCACGTTGTTGACCTGGTTCGGGTAGTCCGAACGGCCGGTACCGATGATCGCGTCCGGACGCGCAGCGCGCACCAGTTCCGGCATGATTTCCGGGGTCGGGTTGGCCAGGGCGAAGATCACCGGATCCGGCGCCATCGTCTTGACCATCTCGGCGGTCAGGATGCCCGGTGCCGACAGGCCCAGGAAGATGTCCGCGCCGTCGACGATCTCGGCCAGGGTGCGCTTGTCGGTGTCGCGCGCATAGCGCTGCTTCTCCGGGTCCAGGTCGGTACGGCCGGTGTGGATCACGCCTTCGCGGTCGAAGGCCAGGATGTTCTCCGGCTTCAGGCCCAGCTGCACCAGCATGTTCACGCAGGAAATGCCGGCCGCGCCCATGCCCGTGGTCGCCAGCTTCACTTCTTCGATCTTCTTGCCGGTGATCGCCATGGCGTTCAGCACCGCGGCACCGACGATGATCGCCGTGCCGTGCTGGTCGTCATGGAACACCGGGATCTTCATGCGCTCGCGCAGCTTGCGCTCGACGATGAAGCACTCCGGTGCCTTGATGTCTTCCAGGTTGATGCCGCCGAAGGTCGGCTCCAGCGAGGCGATGATGTCGACCAGCTTGTCCGGGTCGTTCTCGTCCACTTCGATGTCGAACACATCGATGCCGGCGAACTTCTGGAACAGCACGCCCTTGCCTTCCATCACCGGCTTGCCGGCCAGTGCGCCGATGTTGCCCAGGCCCAGCACCGCGGTGCCGTTGGAGATCACCGCCACCAGGTTGCCGCGGGCGGTCAGCTCGCTGGCCTGCTGCGGATCGGCCTTGATCGCTTCACAGGCGTACGCCACGCCCGGCGAATACGCCAGCGACAGGTCGCGCTGGGTCAGCATGGGCTTGGTAGCGGAAACCTTGATCTTGCCGGGCGGAGACATCCGGTGGTAATCGAGGGCGGCCTGTTTGAAATCTTCGTTGGACATCGATGTGGGTTACATGAATGGGCAGAAGGGACAGGGGATCATACCCCCGTTGGAGCGGTCGGACCTGTCGCTATGCTGTCGCAGTGATGCTGCGACCGCACAATTCCATGGCGTATGCGACGTTATCAGAGCACAGCTTCGGCGCGGGCGATGACAGCCGTGGGACGCCTCGAAACGCTGCGGGGCCGTGCCACTGTCGTGACCGGCCCCGCAGTACCACACACCCGGATCAGCCCTTGGCGGGCAGCGCCTCGGCCATTGCCAGCGGCACGGCATCGACCGGCGGCGGCAGTTCGCTTTCGCGACCATCCAGCGCCAGCTTCAGGCGGTCGCGGTCCAGCGCGCCTTCCCAGCGCGACACCACCACCGTGGCCACCGCGTTGCCGATGAAGTTGGTCAACGAGCGGCACTCGCTCATGAAGCGGTCCACGCCCAGGATCAGCGCCATGCCGGCCACCGGCACTTCCGGCACCACCGCCAGGGTGGCGGCCAGGGTGATGAAACCGGCACCGGTGACGCCGGCCGCGCCCTTGGAGCTGAGCATCGCCACCAGCAGCAGCGCGATCTGGTGGCCCAGGGTCAGTTCAGTGTTGGTGGCCTGGGCGATGAACAGCGCGGCCAGGGTCATGTAGATGTTGGTGCCGTCCAGGTTGAACGAGTAGCCAGTGGGAACCACCAGGCCGACCACCGACTTGCTGCAGCCGGCACGCTCCATCTTCTCCATCAGCGATGGCAGCGCCGACTCCGACGACGAGGTGCCCAGCACCAGCAGCAGCTCGGCCTTCAGGTAACGGGCCAGCTTGAACACCGAGAAGCCACACAGGCGGCAGACCACACCCAGGATCACCGCAACGAACAGGAACGCGGTGAGGTAGAACGAGCCGACCAGCCAGGCCAGGTTGACCAGCGAGCCGACGCCGTACTTGCCGATGGTGAAGGCGATGGCGCCGAAGGCACCGATCGGCGCGGCCTTCATCAGGATATGCACCAGCTTGAACACCGGCGCGACCAGCGCTTCCAGGAAGTTCTGGATCGGCTTGCCTTTCTCGCCCACCGAGGCCAGCGCGATGCCGAACAGCACCGCCACGAACAGCACCTGCAGGATGTTGCCGTCGACGAAGGCACTGAGCAGCGTCTTCGGGATGATGTCCATCAGGAAGCCGACCAGGGTCAGGTCGTGCGACTTCTCGACGTAGCTGTGTACCGCGGTCTGGTCCAGCTCGGCCGGGTTGATGTTCATGCCGGCGCCGGGCTGCACCACGTGCGCCACGATCATGCCGACGATCAGCGCCAGCGTGGAGAAGAACAGGAAATACGCCATCGCCTTGGCGAACACCCGGCCCACCGTGCGCAGATGGGTCATGCCGGCGATGCCGGTGACGATGGTCAGGAAGATCACCGGCGCGATGATCATCTTCACCAGGTTGATGAAGGCATCGCCGAGCGGCTTCATCTTCTCGCCGATCAGCGGCTCGTAGTGGCCGAGGACAGCGCCCAGGACGATCGCCACGATCACCTGGAAATACAGCTGGCGGTAGAGCGGCAACGGATTGCTGGGCACCGGTGCAGCGGTCGGGATGTGCATGGCGGACTCCGGAAGGGGCGTTTTCAGGCACGTACGGCCCCGGTAGTGCACGGGAACCGTTACCGTGGAAACTGATCGCAAGCCCCTGGATTGCAGGCATTGGGGTGCGACCAATGGACGCCTTTGTACGCGCCACGCACCGCCGCGCAGATAACCTATTGGTACTAGCCCCCCGGTTCAGGTGGCTGCGCTGCCTACACTGGCGCCGCACCGCTGATCGCGGGGATGCCGGTGGCCCGACCTGAACGGCCGGGCGCGTCATTGCGAAAGTTCCGGCCATTGCGGCCGTTGTTGTCCTGTCCACACGCAATCTGAGAGAGCCGCACCATCATGCGCCCGATTCCCACCTTGCTCGCCCTTTCCCTGGCGGCGCTTCCCGCCTTCGCTTCGGCTGCCGATTTCGACAACTGGCCGACCAAGTACACCTTCGGCGACGGCACCGAACTGGCCGCTACCGCCAACATCGCCTACGACTACAACGACTTCTCGTCCGCCAGCGGCATCGAGGATGACGACGCGGTGCGCCGCAAGGAATTCGGCGCGACCCTGAAAAAGAAGGGCGTGTACGACGCGATGGTCTACTACGACTTCCAGGCCGACACCTGGCTGGACGTGTTCGTGCGCTTCGAGAGCAAGGCGTTCTTCGGCCGCGATGTCGGCCGCTTCCGCTTCGGCTACATGAAGACCCCGGTCGGCCTGGATGCCAACACCTCCTCGCGTGCCGGCAGCTTCCTGGAGACCGCGCTGCCCGTGCAGGCGTTCTACGCAGGCCGCCGTACCGGTGTGGAATGGGTGCTGGAGCGTCCGCAGTACCTGCTGCAGGCCGGCGCCTATGGCGGCAAGGACCTGCAGGGCGACAACCCCGGCACCACCCAGGCGGTACGTGCGGTGTGGACGCCGGTGAAGGCACCGGGCGATGTGATCCACCTGGGCCTGGCCTATTCGCAGGAAAACCCGCGCGGTTACCACGATGGCCGCGACGTCCACCACGAAGCCAGCGCGCGCCTGCGCGCCCGTCCGGAAGCCGGCCTGACCGACATCCGTCTTGTCGATTCGGGCGCACTGGTCACTGCCGACCAGATCCGCCGCACCGGCCTGGAAGGTATCTGGATCCGCGGTCCGTTCTCGCTGCAGGCCGAAGCGCTGCAGGCCACCGTCACCCGCAATGATGGCAAGCCCGACTACACCGGCCACGGCCAGTACGCGATGGCCAGCTGGGTGCTGACCGGCGAATCGCGCCCGTACAACGCCGGCGCCGTTGCCAACATCAAGCCGGCGCACGACTACGGTGCGGTGGAACTGGTGGCCCGCTACAGTCGCCTGGACCTGGACGACGGCAGCATCTTCGGCGGCCGCCAGCACGACCTGACCCTGGGCGCGAACTGGTACCTGACCAGCCACTTCAAGTTCCAGGCCAACTACGTGAAGGTCGACGCCAGCCGTCGCGGCGTGCACAGCACCCCGGAGATCTTCGAACTTCGCGCGCAGATGCACTTCTGATCCCTTCCACGTGTCAGATCCCGGCGGGCGTGTACACCGCGCCCGCCGGCCCTGCGTAGACTGCCGCCATGTACTGGCTCAGCCGCCACCGCCTGCAGTTGCTGACCGTTCTGGTGATGGTGGCCGGCACCGTGCTGTGCGCGGTCGCCGCCGGCCACTACGCCTGGCGTCGCGCCCTCGGCACGGAAAGCGCACAGGTGCAGCGCCAGCTGCAGCTGTATGGCCAGGGGCTGCAACAGCGCATCGACCGGTTCGGCACCCTGCCGCAGGTGATGGCGCTGGACCCGGACCTGCAGCACGCACTGCGGGTACCGCCCTCGCCCGCCGAGCGGCAACGCCTGAACCTGAAACTGCAGCGCGCCAACCAGGTCACCCGCACCTCGACGCTGACCCTGGTCGGCCGCGATGGCGTGGCCGTCGCCGCCAGCAATTGGGACCAGCCGACCAGCAACGTCGGCGAGGATTACAGCTACCGCCCCTACTACCAGCAAGCACTGGCTCATGGCCGTGGTCGTTTCTACGGCATCGGCATGACCACCGGTGTGCCCGGCTATTTCATGTCCGAAGCCATCCTGGATGCCGACAGCCAGCGCATCGGCGTGATCGTGATCAAGATCGAGCTGTCCGCGCTGGAACAGGAATGGTTGAACAGCCCGGACGTGGTGCTGACCAGCGACAACCACGACGTGGTGTTCCTGGCCAACCGCGATGCCTGGCGCTACCGCCTGCTGCGCCCGCTCGGCGCGGAGGAACGCAACGAAATGCGCGCGGCGCGGCAGTATGCCGATCGCTCGCTGCAACCGTTGCGCGTGCGCACCGAAGATGTGCTGGCCGATGGCGGCCGCATGGTCCGCCTGCTCGACCCGCCACTGCCGCAGGCAATGCTGTGGCAGACCCTGGCGCTGCCCGACGAAGACTGGAGCCTGCATCTGCTGCATGACGCGAGCGCCGCCACCAGCGCTGGCCGGGGCGCGGCCGTGGCTGGCGCCGCCGCATGGCTGGCGCTGGGATTCCTGGTGTTGTTCGTGCAACAACGGCGCCGCCTGTCCAAGCATCGCCAGCGCAGCCGCCGCGAACTGGAAACCCTGCTCAAACAGCACGCACAGGAGCTGCGCACCGCCCAGGATGGCCTGCTGGAAGCCGCCACCGACGCCGACGTTGGCTTGAGCCGCAGCCTTGAACATCTGCCACAGGGCGTGGTGGTGATCGACAAGGAGCAGCGTCTGGTGGCGTGGAACTCGCGCTATCTGGAGCTGTTCCGTTTCCCGGCGGGGCTGGTGCGGGTCGGCCGCCCGATCGAAGAGCTGTTCCGCTTCAACGCACGTCGTGGCCTGTTGGGCCCCGGCCCGATCGACGAGGCCATCGAACGCCGCCTGACCCACCTGCGCAGCGGTCGCCCGCACATGCGTGAGAGCGAGAAGGACGACGGCACGGTGCTGGAGATCCGTGGCAACCCGCTGCCCGATGGTGGCTTCGTCACCAGCTATGCCGACATCACCAGCTACAAGAACGCTGCACGCGAACTGCGCTCGCTGGCCGATGCGCTGGAACACCGGGTGGCCGAGCGCACGCAGGATCTGGACGAAGCCCGCCGCGAAGCCGAGCAGGCCAACCGTTACAAGACCCGCTTTGTCGCCTCGGCGGTGCACGACCTGCTGCAGCCGCTGAACGCCGCACGCATGTTCGTGTCGGTGCTGCGCGGCAAGCTCAGTGACCCCGCACAGCAGCAGACCAGCGACCATATCGACGCCGCGCTGGCGGCGCAGGACGCGATCCTAAACAGTCTGTTGGATATCTCGCGGCTGGAGTCGGGATCGTTGCAGGTCCGCGTGCGCGCTTTTGCGCTTTCGCCTTTACTGGAAACCCTGGCGCGCGAGTTCGGCATCGCCGCACAGAGCCGTGGCCTGCAGCTTGACTGGGTTGACACCCGCGCGGTTGTGGTCAGCGACGAAGCGCTGCTGCGGCGCATCCTGCAGAACTTCCTGTCCAATGCGCTGCGCTACACGCCACGTGGACGCGTGCTGATCGGCTGCCGGCGCGCAGGTGACCAGCTGCGCATCGAGGTGCATGACCAGGGCCCGGGCATTCCGGAAAGTCTGCAGGGTGAGATCTTCGAAGAATTCCGCCGCCTGAACGACGGCGTGGAGCAGGAACGTGGCGCCGGCCTGGGCCTGGCCATCGTCGAGCGCATCGGCCGCCTGCTCGGCCACCGCATCAGCCTGCGTTCCACGCTGGGCAAGGGCAGCGTATTCGCCGTCAGCGTGGCACTCGGGCGCGCCGACGAGGTGATTGCACCGCCGGCGGCGCCGGTCATCGCGACCGAGCCGTCTGATGACAGCCCACTGCGCCAATGTCACGTATGGAGCATCGATGATGACCCGCATGTCTGCGCGGCGACCCGTGCCCTGCTGGAACGCTGGGGCTGCAATGTGGAACTTGCCGACGGCCCGCAGGGCGCGGTGGAAATCGCCAGCGCGTTGAACGTGCCGCAGCTGTTGCTGCTGGACGTGCGCATGGGGCAGTGGCACGGACCGGACCTGTATGAAGCGCTGTGCACGCTATGGCAAGCGCGGCCGCCGGTGATCCTGGTGACCGCCGAGCGCGATGATGCGCTGAAGGCGCATGCTGCCGAGAACGGCTGGGGCTTCCTGCTCAAGCCCGTGCGGCCACCGGCGCTGCGTGCGTTGATGACGCAGTTGCTGTTGCGACATCGCGGGTAAAGTTGCTGCACCATGCGGGGACCATCGGCCGCTCTTTGAGACGAGGCTGAAAAGCGATCGCCCCCATGGATAGAGGATGGGCATAGTCTGAACAGCAGACGAGCCATTGCCCTACTTACCACCGTTGCTGAAGATCAGAAAATTGCATGACCGGGCCAATCGGCCAGCCAGACCAGAGGCATTGATCGTGCCCGTTTCTCCCGTACCTCCTGCATTCACAAGATATTTCAGCCCGATCGTGGCGACGCTTCTCGGCCTTTGCTGCAGCGGATGCATCGATGGAAAATCATCGAAAGAAGATGGGAATCAACAGACAACTACAGAAAAAAGCAGCATCAGCCAGCGTCATCCAGACACAACAGAATCAGCCAACCCGCGTGGCCGCACCATATCGAATCAACGCATTTCGGCGTCGGCCAGGAATAGTACGGAACGCACATCCGAGTACCTTCAGGTCGAGTCTGGATTCATGCAGAACAGAGGCATCTCAAGCCAGACTGCTGAAGACCTTCTGCGGTCCAGCCGTAGTACCTATGAAGCAATCGATCGCATGACCATCGACGCAGCATCCAGCCCGGATGCGCAGGACCTGGCCAGGCACTATCGATCGTCTCTCATGCGCGCAATGGATCAGAACGCCGTTCTTGAGCGCCTTACGTGCGGCCTGAGCATATGCATTGGAATCGCTCGAGCCCGAAGCAATGCCGATCACCAGGCATGGGGCCAGAGGCTGGCGTCAGACCGATCGTCTCCCACATACAGCTACGCGGAAGTATCTGAGGGTATCGGTGCGGGATACGAGAACAGATTCATGTTCTCTACCGATCCGGAACTGAATTCAATCAACGGAAACTGATCGAGGAAGCGGAACAGAATCAACAACGACCTGATACACGGGTCAATTCAATGTCCTGCCGCGATCAGCCATCCATCCCAGCGCGCGCATCACCTTCGGGCTCCAGCGCCTTCACCAACACTGCCGCTTGGGTGCGGCTGTGGCATTCAAGCTTCTTCAGGATCGCGGTGACGTGCACCTTCACCGTGTTCTCGGCCAACCCCAGCTCATAGGCAATCTGCTTGTTGAGCAGGCCGTCGGCCAGGCACAGCAGCACCCGGAACTGCTGCGGCGTGAGCTGCGCCAAACGGCTGGCCAGCAGCGCGTCGGCCTCGGAACGCTCGGCGGCCATCGCCGGGAACCACAGGCCACCATCGAGTACCGCCTGCACCGCCTCGCCGATGGTTTCGGCCGGGGCCGACTTCGGGATGAATCCGGCGGCGCCGAACTGCTGCGCGCGGCGGATCACCCGGGGATGATCGTTGGAGGACAGGATCACCACCGGGATGTCCGGGTGCGAGCCGCGTACGTGCAGCAGCGCGGAGAAACCATGCGCGCCCGGCATGGTCAGGTCCAGCAGCACCAGATCCACATCGGGCTGCGCATCCAGCGCCGCAGCCAGTGCTTCGGCGCTGGCGACCTCGCGCACCTGCGCCAGCGGCAGGCTCTGCCGCAATGACTGCACCACCGCCGAACGCAGCAGCGGGTGGTCGTCAGCGATCAGGATGGTGTATTCGCTCATGCGCCCATTGTACGGGCAGCAAACGGCCTACGCCGGGCATTGGCTGGCGCTACCAGGGCATCAGCGCCCCGTCGGCTCCACGCTGCTGCGCCAGGCATCCAGGAACTGGCGGCGCTTGAGCGCATCCAGGTAGACCAGCAGACCGGGGCCGAGCTGGATCGGGCGGCGGCTGCGGCCGGGCGCATCATCGCCGCGTGCATCGCCGCGCACGATCGGCATCAGCCGCGCCTCACGCGCGAGCACCTGCTGGCCACGTGGCGACAGCAGGTAGTCGAGGAAGCGTCGCGCTTCCTGCGGGTGCGCTGCGGTGCGCGGAATCACCGCGGTACGCAGCACCACCAGCGTGTAGTCCTCCGGCTCGACGATGGCCAGCGGTGCGCCCGCATCGATCCGCGCCTGCGCATACGAGCCCAGCACGTTGTAGACCAGCGACAACTGGCCGCTGGCTACCTGGTCCAGCAGCACGCCGGTGCGCTCCTCGCGCACCACCGCGTTGTCCCCCAGCGCACCAAGCAGGGCCCCGGCGATGCTGCCGCGCTGGGCGTCCTGGGTCGCCAGCAGGTAGCCCACGCTGCTGCGTTCGATGTCGTAGGTGCCGACCTTGCCGCGCAACGGCGCGCCTTCCGCGCGCAGCAGGTCCAGCAGCTGTCGACGCGTGTGTGGCGCCTTCGCAGCCGGCAGCCTGCGGGTGTTGTAGACCATCACCACCGGTTCGTAGCTGATGCCGAACGCCTCGCCACGCCACTGCGCCCACGCTGGCAGCGCCTGGGTCTGCAGCGAGCGGTGCGGCAGCGCATGGCCGTCGTTGACCAGCTTGGTCTGCAGGTCCATGCCGCTGGAGATCAGCAGGTCCGGCGACGCAGGTCCGGCGCGGTCATGCAGGTAACGCGCGTACAGGTCCTGGGTGATGATGTCTTCGTATACCACCTCGCTGCCCGGATGCAGCCGCTGGTAGTCGGCGATGACCTCAGCGAACACCTCGATATCGGTGGTGCCGTGGATGCGCAGCTGTGCAGTGGCGGTGCCCTGTGCGGGGAAGCGGCGTACATCGCCCGGCGCAGCGAGGGCCGGCACGGCCAACAGCAGGGCAAGCACAGCGGCGAACAGGCGGATCATGTGCTGCTCCGGGGCAGGCGGATGGTGGCGACCAGGCCACCCTGTGGTCGATTGCTGAGATCGATCTGGCCGCCATGGCTGTCGACCACCCGCTTGACGATGGCCAGACCGAGACCCGCACCGCCGGAGGGCGCGCCCTCGCCCCGCGCGAAACGCTCGAACACGCGTTCCGCATCCGCCGCGGCGATGCCCGTACCGTGGTCGGCGATGGTCAGCACGGCCTGCCCGCCCTCGGCGGTCAGCGCGATCTGCAAGGGGCCATCGCCGCCGTACTTCAGCGCGTTGTCGACCAGGTTCTTGATTGCCTCGCGCAGCAGCAGCGCGTCGCCATGCACCTGCACCGGTTCGGCCATCACCGCCAGCTGGACGCGCGGGGTGGGGCCTGCCTGCGGCAGCGCTTCGTGCAGGGCCTGGTGCACGGTCTCGGCCAGGTCCACGGTGGCGAAGCGCTGCAGATGTGATCGATGGATCACGCTGGCATCGCTGAGCAGCTGGTTGAGCAGGCGGCTCATGTGGGTGGCGTTGCGCTCGATCGCCAGCAAGCTGCGCCGCATGTCCTGCGGGTCGTCGTCATCCAGTGCCAGCTGCGCCTGCGCGCGCAGCGCGGCCAGCGGCGTGCGCATCTGGTGTGCGGCCTCGGCCATGAACGCACGCAGGGTTTCATTGCTGCTGGACAGGCGTTCCATGAAGCGGTTCAGCGCTGCCACCATCTGGTCCATCTCGCGCGGCACGCGCGCATCCAGCGGCTTCAGGTCGGACGGCTCACGGCGCGACAGCTCGCGCTCGACCCGCACCAGCGGCCGGAAGGCACGGTGCACGCCGAACGCCACCAGCGCCAGCAGCAATCCCGACAGCACCCCGATGGCCAGCAGCGCGCGGGTGACCAGTTCCTGCGCCACCGCTTCGCGCGCACGCCGCGTCTGCCCCACCTGCACCTGCACCTCGCCCTGCGCGGAGGCAGCGGCAAAGCTGCGGCCGACCACGACGAAACGCACGGTCTCGCCGCTGTAGGGCGCATCGAACAACTGCGGTTGCGTGCCCGGCCGACGCGGCGACGCGGGCAGGTCGCCGTAGCCGGTGATCAGGGTGCCGCGGCTGTCGGCAACCCGGTAGAACACGCGGTCCTCCGGCGCCATCGCCAGCAGGTCCAGCGCAGCATACGGAAGATCCACCTGCCACTGGCCGTCCACCAAGGCCACCGAATCGGCGATCGACAGCGCAGAGGACACCAGCAGATGGTCGTAGGAGCGGTTGGCCGCGCGTTGGCCGTAGTCGCGTGCAGCGAACAGCAGCGCCACTGCGAATACCGCCAGCAACGCGCCCAGGTACAGCAGCAGGGTGCGCCGCAACGAGCCCGGTGCGGCGTTCGCAGCGCGTGCGTCAGCCATCGGCGTCGCCGCTGCCGTCGCTGGCTTCAAGCAGATAGCCGACGCCCCGCACGGTGGTGATGCGCAGCGGCGCGCCTGCCAGCTTCCTGCGCAGGCGACCGATATACAGCTCGATGGCGTTCGGCCCCGCTTCGTCATCGAAGCCGAACAGACCATTGCCGATCTCATCCTTGCCCACGACCTGGCCCATGCGGCCCACCAGGATCTCAAGCAAACGATATTCGCGGTTGGGCAGCTCGATCGGCTCGCCATCCAGGGTCACCCGGTGCGCAGCGTTGTCGAACTGGAAGCCGCCGATCTGCACCACTTCACTGGCCTGCCCACGTGCACGCCGCAGCAGCACCCGGCAGCGCGCTTCGAATTCACGGAAGTCGAAAGGTTTGCCCAGGTAGTCGTCAGCACCGACATCCAGTGCCTGCACGCGATCTTCGATGCCATCGCGTGCGGTCAGCATCAGCACCGGCGTGCTGTCGCCGCGCTCACGCATGCCGGCCAGCACCCGCAGCCCATCCAGCTTGGGCAGGCCGATATCCAGCACCACCAGGTCGAAACTCTGGTAACGCAGCACGCTGGCAGCGGCCAGACCGTCGGCCTGCCAGTCCACCGCGTGACCACTGCGGCGCATGCGACGGATGATCGCATCGGCCAGGTCCGGGTTGTCTTCGACCAGCAGCAGGCGCATGGGCGGCGGCGTAAGGGGGGAAACGAATGCTACCGCATGGCGCAGGGTCCGCCCGCCGGTCATGGACCGGCGCTACCGGGGTACACCGCATGGGTAGCGCCGGGCCATGCCCGGCGGTCTTTTACGCTGCACCGCACAAACCGCTGACAGGACGATGACAGCTTGCGCGACACAGACTGCGGCCGCGCACCGTCCGGTGCCCACGATTGCCGCGCGCCTGGCGTGCACCTGGGAGGGTTTGTGGAATTGAGCATTGCCTGGCGGCGTCCTGCCGCCATGATGGCCCTGGCTGCGCTGGCCGCGCCGGCCTTCGCAGAGGACGAGCGTCCGGTGACCGCCACGGTCGGCGGCCGCCTGCACCTGGACTTCGCCACCTTCGACAACGACAACCGGGGTACGCCGAACAAGGACGACACCGAGATCCGCCGTGCCTGGGTTGACGTTTCCGGCAAGTTCTTCGTGGTCGACTACAAGCTGGAAGCCGATTTCTCCGGCGACCGCGTCGAGGCCAAAGACGTCTACCTGAGCCGCAGCTTCGGCGATGCCGGCCGGCTCACCGTGGGCCAGTTCAAGCAGTACTTCTCGCTGGATGACCGCACCGGCTCCAACTACGGCAGCTTCCTGGAGCGCGGCAACGCCGGCACCACGCTGGCACCGCTGTACCGTCTGGGCGCCTCCTGGCAGGCCAATCCGGGCGATTTCACCTGGGCGGCCAGCGTGTACAGCCTGGAGAGCATCGATGCCTGGCAGGTAAAGGGCCGCGCCGCCGGTGGCCGCGTCACCTGGGCACCGGCCCCCAGTGAGGGCGACGTGCTGCACCTGGGCCTGTCGCTGGCCCGCGAAGCCTACGACAACCCGGGCGGCAACGGTACGCCGGGCCTGAAGATCCGCCCGCGCCCGGCCGGCCATCTGTCCGACGAGAGCCGCCTGACCCTGGTCGATTTCTCTGCCGGTCGCGATACCGACGTCAACAAGTGGTCGCTGGAATATGCGCAGGTGCGTGGTCCGCTGTCTTGGCAGGGCGAGTTCAGCGGCGCCACCTTCGATGATGGTGCCCAGCGCGGTGATGTGATGGCCGCCTACGGCATGCTCAGCTGGTTCGTCACCGGCGAAAGCCGTGCCTACGACCGCAAGACCGGCCGCTTCGCCCGGGTCAAGAACATCCGCCACAAGGCCGGTGCCTTCGAAGTGGCCCTGCGCTACGACCAGATGTGGGGCGCACAGCACCTCGATGGCCAACCCGACCTGCGCCGTGGCAGCACTGAAGGCTGGACGCTGGGCGGCAACTGGTACCTGCGCGACAACCTGCGCTTCATGCTCAACGTGATCGAAAGCCGCAACCGCGATCGCCTGGCCGGCACCACGGTGGATCGCACGCGCGCGGTCACCGGGCGCCTGCAGTTCGACTTCTAAACGTCAGCCCCTTCCACTTCCCCACATCCTGATTCTTCAAGGAGTCCGCAGATGATGCTGAGCATCCTCGGCTTTGGCATGGTCATTACGTTCATGTACTTGATCATGAGCAAACGACTGTCGCCACTCGTTGCCCTGATCACCATTCCCATCATCTTCGCTCTGATCGGTGGCTTCGCTGCCGGCATCGACGAAATGATGCTGGAAGGCATCAAGAAGATCGCGCCGACCGGCGTGATGCTGATGTTCGCCATCCTCTACTTCGGCGTGATGATCGATGCGGGCCTGTTCGATCCGCTGGTGCGGATCATCCTGCGCTTCGTCAAGGGCGACCCGATGAAGATCGTGCTTGGCACCGCCGTGCTGGCGATGCTGATCTCGCTCGATGGTGATGGTTCGACCACCTACATGATCACCGTGTCGGCGATGCTGCCGCTGTACCAGCGGTTGGGCATGAACGCGCTGAACATGACCTGCGTGACCATCCTCGCCGGTGGTGTGATGAACCTGACGCCGTGGGGCGGCCCGACCGCACGTGCGGCCACCGCACTGCACGTGGACCCGGCCGATGTGTTCGTGCCGCTGATTCCGTCGATGGTGATCGCCTGCGCCGGTGTGCTGCTGCTGGCCTGGTACCTGGGCCTGAAGGAGCGCCGTCGCCTTGGCGTGGTGACCCTGCCCAAGGGTGGCAGCTGGATGGACAACAGCGTGTCCGACGACGGCAACACGCTGCCGACCGTGGAAGATGCCGAAGACACCAAGCGCCCCAGGCTGCTGTGGGTGAACCTGGCGCTGACCGTGGCCCTGATGAGCGCCCTCATCATCGGTGTGCTGCCGATGCCGGTGCTGTTCATGATCGGCTTCGCCATCGCGCTGGTGATCAACTACCCGAACCTGGCCGAGCAGCGCCGCCGCGTGGTCAGCCATGCCGGCAGCGTGCTGTCGGTGGTGGCGCTGATCTTCGCCGCGGGCATCTTCACCGGCATCCTCAACAACACCGGCATGGTCGAGGCGATGTCGCACAGCTTCCTGGCGATCATCCCCGACAGCTGGGGTCCGTACCTGGCGGTGATCACCGCTGTAGCGTCGATGCCGTTCACCTTCTTCATGTCCAACGACGCGTTCTACTTCGGCGTGCTGCCGATCCTGTCCGAGGCGGCCGGCAACTACGGCATCACGCCGGTGGAAATGGCCCGCGCGTCGCTGGCCGGGCAACCGGTGCACCTGCTCAGCCCGCTGGTGCCCTCCACCTATCTGCTGGTGGGGCTGGCCAAGGTCGAATTCGCCGACCACCAGAAGTTCACCCTGAAGTGGGCGATCGCCATTTCGTTGTTGCTGATGATCGGCGGCCTGTTGTTCGGTCTCTATCCCTTCACGACCTGATTCCCTTACCAAGGAGCGTTCTGCAATGACTCTTCGCATCGCCTACGTCACCAGCGGGATGGGCAGTGTCGGCACTGCCATCTGCCAGAGCCTGGCCCGATCCGGCCATACCGTGGTCGCCGGCTGCGCACCCAACTCGCCGCGCAAGACCAACTGGCTGCGCGAGCAGCGCGAACAGGGCTTTGATTTCATCGCCTCCGAAGGCAACGCGACCGATTGGGCGTCGACCACGGCGGCCTTCGCCAAGGTGCGTGCCGAAGTCGGCGAGGTGGACGTGCTGGTCAACAACTCCGGCGGCAGCCGCGACCTGCTGTTCCGGCAGATGACGGTGGAGGACTGGAATGCGGTGATCGCCTCCAACCTCAACTCGCTGTTCAACCTGACCAAGCAGGTGGTCGATGGCATGGCCACGCGTGGCTGGGGCCGCATCATCAACATCGGTTCGGTCAGCGCCCACAGGGGCCAGATCGGGCAGGTGAACTACGCCACGGCAAAAGCCGCGATGCACGGTTTCAGCCGTGCGCTGGCCGCTGAAGTCGCTTCGCGCGGGGTCACCGTGAATACCCTGTCGCCGGGCTACATCGCCAGTCAGGCGATCAGCAGCTTCCCGCCGGACGTGCTGGACCGGCTGGCCGCGTCGGTGCCGGTGCGGCGCCTGGGCCGCCCGGAAGAAGTGGCCGGCCTGTGTGCCTGGCTGGCTTCGGATGAAGCCTCCTACGTGACCGGCGCCGACTATCCGGTCAACGGTGGCCTGTACATGGGCTAGCGCTTTCCCACGCAGGGCGTGGGTCTACTCCCCTCCCCCGGTAGATTCACGCCCTGCGCGGCTTCCCCCCGCGACGCCGTTCGTTGGTTTTTCGTAAACAAGGTTTCATGTTCCGTTCGCATAGTGGCCATGCACCGCGTCCCCGGGCCGGTGACCATCCCCCATGCAATGGACCATCATGCAGACCCGATACCTGACGATCGCCGTGGCGATCGCGCTTTCCGCCGCCAGCGCCCACGCCGCTGAAGCCACCGACGCCACCGCCGATACCGCGCTGAGCGCGCAGACGCTGGATACCGTCTCGGTCATCGGCCAGGGCGAGACCCGCCAGGTGCAGCGCATCACCACCGTCGACAAGCAGGTGCTGCCGCCGGGTACCAGCGGCCAGAAGATTCTCGACCGCCTGCCCGGCGTGTCGGTGCAGTCCAACGATGCGTTCGGTGCGAATGAAGAATCGCAGACCATCAGCCTGCGCGGCTTCGACAAGAGCCGCCTGGGCTACACGCTGGACGGCATTCCGCTGGGTGACAACAGCTACGGCAACTACAACGGCCTGAGCATCGCCCGTGCACTGATCGCCGAGAACCTGGCCGGCGCCGAGCTGTCGCAGGGCATCGGTTCGCTGGGCGTGGCCTCGACCAGCAACCTGGGCGGCACCATCCAGTACTTCTCGATGGATCCGTCCACCGAATTCGGCGGCCGCGCCAGCATCACCGTCGGCGACGACAACCAGCGCCGCGGCTACCTGCGGGTGGATACCGGCGACATCAACGGCTTCTCGGCCTATGTCTCCGGCGTGCACCAGGACCAGGACATGTGGGCCGCGCCGTACCAGAACCAGACCACCCGCCAGTTCAACGCCAAGGCGGTGTGGAATGTGGGCGACAACCGCTTCGGTGCCTTTGTGGCCACCTCGCGCGCCAGCCAGGCCAACTATGCCTATCTGTCCAAGGACATGCTGGCGCGCGGCCTGGGGTATGACTGGAACATCTATGCACCGGACTGGGATCGCGCCGTCGCGGCTGCGTACTGTGCACCGGGCACCTACAACAAGGCGCGCTGCGCGTTCAGCGGCGGCGTCAACAGCATCGACGATGCGTACTACCAGAGCCGTGCGCTGCGCGACGACAACCTGTACTCGATCGACGCCGACATCCGCCTGGGTGAGCAGGGCCGCCTGAAGCTGCTGGGCTACCACCATGAGAACCGTGGCCAGGGCCACTGGTGGGCACCGGGCCAGCCGTCCTACCCGGGCACCGACAAGATGCTGCCGATCTCGATCCGCAGCACCAACTACACCATCAACCGCGACGGCGTGACCGCCGCGCTGTCGTGGACGGTCGGCATCCATGAGCTGGAAGCCGGTGTGTGGTACGAACAGAACGACCATAACGTCTCGCGCAATTTCTACTACATCAGCGGCCCGTTCCTGGACGACCTGTACCTGCAGAACCCGGACCGCCGCCTGTTCAACCAGGACTTCGACATCCGTACCCGCCAGTTCTACGTGCAGGACCGGATGCGCTTCCTCGACCAGCGCCTGACCGTGGACGTGGGCATCAAGAGCCCCAACACCCGCATGACCGCCAAGGCCCAGCCGGGCGTGGAAACCAGCATTGCCTCGGGCACGCTGACCGCGAAGGAATCGGTGCTGCCACAGCTGGGCGTGGGCTTCAAGCTCAACGCCAACAATGAGGTGTTCGCCTCGTATGCCGAGAACATCGCTGCCTTCGTCGGCGGCGGCAGCGGTGGCCCGCTGCAGGTGTCGCCGGAATCGTTCGCGGCCAGCGCCGGCCTGGAGCCGGAGAAGTCCAAGAGCCTGGAAGCGGGTTTCCGTACCTTCGGCGAGAAATACCAGGCCTCGATCGCCGCCTACAACGTGAAGTTCGACAACCGCCTGCTGTCGCTGAACCCGTGCTCGAGCATCGAAGTCGGCACGCGTCCGGAGTGCGTGACGCGCTTCATCAACGTCGGTTCGGTGAAGAGCCACGGTGCCGAGCTGACCTTCATCCTCAAGCCGATCGATGGCCTGCAGTGGTACAACGCGCTGTCCTGGAACAAGACCACCTACGAGGATGACTACACCTCGGGCGGTGCGATCGTACCGGTGGCCGGCAAGATCACCGTGGATACGCCGCAGCGCATGGCCTCAAGCGAGATCAGCTGGAACCGCGACGGCTTCTTCGCCAGCCTGCGCGCCAAGTACACCGGCAAACGCTACTACACCTACACCAACGACCAGTCGGTGCCGGGCGTGACCACCTTCGATGCGGGTGCCGGTTACGACTTCGGCCCGGGCCTGGGCCTGCGCAACGTACGGGTGTCGTTGAACGCGACCAACCTGACCAACAAGCGCTATGCGGGCCAGCTGAGTTCGTTCGCACCGACCGATCCGAAGGGCACGCGGTATGCGATCCATGCGAGTGCGCCGCGGCAGGTGTTCATGACGGTGGCGGCGGAGTTCTAAGTCGAAAGCGTTGCTCCGCGGCGTCTTGATTGTCGTCGCGGGGCAGGGCCGGATGGGCCGGCGCAGGACACGCCGTAAACCCATCCCTGGGGGCTCGATGGCGCCATCCATGGCGCCAACGGTCCTGCGCCGGCCCATCCAACCCTGCTCGACGGTTTCCTGCGCCACGGTGCGGAAGGCAAAGAAGAGCAAAAAGCAAAGAGCCGGGCGTTGCCCGGCTCTTTGCTTTTCAAGCTTTTCAAACGCAATCCCTCTGGTGGACCTGCTGCCGCGCTCGCAGGAAACTGTCTGGAGGAGGCGGGGAACCCTGGTCAGGACCGTTGGCGCCATGGATGGCGCCATCGAGCACCATGGAGGGGCTTTTGCGTGTCCTGGTCAGGGTGCCCCGCCTCCTCCCAGCCGATAGCAGGCAGGCGCTGGAGGATCCGCCAACGCATTTCATTCCGGCGCCAGCTGGTCCATCCGGATGCGGTTGGCGAACAGCGAGAACGCCAGCATGCCGGCCAGGCCATTCGCCCGGCTCATCCAGTGCGGCAGCCAACGCGGTGGCTTCAGCACGCCTGATTCGAACAGCGGCGAGAACGCGATCGCATCGGTCAGGCTCATCTTGCCCGCGAACAACCAGCGGCAGACCTGCAGGCGATCTTCGGCCAGCATGTGGCGGAAGAAGGTATGCACCGACACCAGACCGCGCAGGTACACCGTGTCCTTGGTGAAGGCCAGGCCACCACTCGGTGGCACACCGCGGAATACCCGCTGCGCCGAGGCGAAGCTCTCTTCCGGGTTCTGCCCGGCATCGCAGAAGTAGCGGAACACCTCGATGAAGTCCGCACCTTCGCGCGCCATCGCGATCGCCTCGGTACGCAGGCTGATGCGCTTCAGTCGCTCGATGTCGATGCTGCCGGTGATCTGCTCAGCGAATGTCGCCAGTCCTTCCTGGGTGGCCGTCACCCGTGGCGAGGACAGCGCCAGGCTCGGCAGCACCGGCTGCGCGCGGCCGTTCAACGCGGTCAGCGAATGTACCAGCGCTTCATGGTGGAACAGCTGCGCGCGGTCGTAGGCGCTGAAACGCGCACTGGTGCGCAGGCGGATGCGGGTCGGTCCAGCCGCCGCCTTGGAGACCAGCTCCGGGTCCAGCTGCACCTGGATGATGCGCGATTCAAAGAACGCATCGAGGTCATTCTGCAGCTGCAACTGCAGGGCGATCGCCGAGATCGGCACCTGTTCTTCCGGTGCCAGCAGTTCGTGATCCAGTTCAGCGGCAATCTGGATGAAGTGGCGCGCTGCATCGCGCGTGCTCGGTCCGTTGCCCGGCAATGGTTGCTCGGGTGAACCGAACAACTGCACCGAACAGGCATCCACGGCCGCGGTACCGAGGCCTTCCAGCAGCTGCGCGGCCAGATCCCAACTCTGCGCGGACTGCCGCACGTAATGGCCCAGCGGATGGCTTTCATCACACTCGGCAGCAAGCGCCGCCAGCGCGCGACGCTCGTCGCTGAAATCGAGCTTCGGGTAGTCGACCACCGGCAGCTTGGGCTGGCCGCGGGCCACGCTGTCCAGGAAGGGTGCCTGCAGGGTTGCCGGCCAACTGGTCAGGCCCAGCAGGCGGATGCCTCCTACGGCCTCGACCAGGCGCGCATCGAGCGCTGCATGGTGGGCCACGTCACGGTCAAGCGTCGCGGTCGGTTCCATGGGCGGACTATAGCGCCCTGCCCTTGCTTTGGTAGGTGCCAACCTTGGTTGGCATCCGCCGACGGCGGGCTTCGGACGCGTTCGTGCCAACCAAGGTTGGCACCTACCAGAAGCAGGCAGTAGCGGGATCATTGCCGGGGTCAGAGCCCATTGCGGCGCAATGGGATCCGACCCCGCGATCCGGGTCAGCGCCGGCGCGGCTTGCCCGCGGGGCGGAACTGCTGGCCCTTGCCCTTCCTGCCGCCACGTTCCTGCGCGGTCTCGGCCTGGCGCACGGCCAACTTCGCGGCAGCGGCGGCCACTTCTTCCTTCAACTTGAAGTAGTTCTGCAGCCGGCTCTCTTCAATCTCGCCGGCATCGATCGCCGCACGCACGGCACAGCCGGGTTCCTGCTGGTGCATACAGTCGCGGAAGCGGCACTGCGCGGCCAGCGCTTCGATATCGGCGAAACCACCTTCGGCCAGCGTTTCTTCGCCGGTCGGCTTCAGTTCGCGCATGCCCGGCGTATCGATCAGGCAGGCACCCATCGGCAGCGGCATCAGTGCGCGGTGGGTGGTGGTATGGCGGCCGCGCGAATCGTTGGCGCGCACCGAGTTGGTCTTCATCCGCTGCTCGCCCAGCAGCGTGTTGGTCAGCGTCGACTTGCCCGCACCGGAGGAACCCACCAGCACCACCGTGCGGCCGGGGCCCAGCCACGGCTCCAGCACGGCAACACTGTCCGCATCCAGGCCGTTGATCGCGTGCAGGGCAATGCCCTGCATCTCCAGTTCTTCCAGCACCGCCAGCGCGTCGTCGCTGTACTCGGTCTGGTCGGCCTTGGTCAGCACCACCACCGGTTCGGCACCGCCACCGCCCACCAGCAGCAGGTAGCGTTCAATACGGCGCGGATTGAAGTCCGCATCCAGCCCACAGACGATGAAGACGGTATCGATGTTGGCCGCGATCACCTGCTGGTGGTAATGCTCACCGGCGGCGCCGCGCTTGATGGCGGTACGTCGCGGCAACAGGGCGACGATGCGGATGCCGTCCAGCAACACCCAGTCGCCAACCGCCGGCCGTTCATGGCTGGGAAAGCGCGGGCGCTGCCACTCCGGCAACGATTCGGCCTTGATCGACGCCTCCGGGCCATCCGCCACCACGTAGTGGGTGCGGTGCTGTTCGATCACCCGCGCCGGGCGTGCCTGCGGGTGCGCAGCCATCACAGCCTGCCAGTCGGCCTGCTGCGGCGGGCCCGGCCAGGGCCAGCCAATGGTCTGCAGGGCGGTGAAATCGGGGGTCTGGGTCATCGCCGCCATTCTACCTGTGCGATGCCGCCCAGCCCAATGTTGGCGGGCCCTGCAGCCCTTGCCATGCGCTGCAGCAATTCCGCTACCATGGAACCCCCATGCCTTTTGCGGCCCACCGCCCATGTCCACTCCCTCGCCCAAACCCCTGGTCATCCGCGAGCGCCTTTCCGAAGTGCGCTACGAAATCCGCGGAGAACTGGCACGGCGAGCCCGGGAGCTGGAAGCGCAGGGCCACAAGCTGATCAAGCTCAACATCGGCAATCCCGGCGCTTTCGGCTTCCGTGCACCGGAACATCTGCAGCGCGCCATCGCCGATGACATGGGCCGCACCGATCCGTACACCCACCAGCAGGGCCTGCCGGTCGCCCGCGAAGCCATCGCCGCCGCCTACGCCCGCCGTGGCGCACCGGATGCCCACCCCGACCGTGTGTTCGTCGGCAACGGCGTCAGCGAGCTGATCGACCTGTCGCTGCGTGCGCTGCTCAACCCGGGCGACGAAGTGCTGGTGCCCTCGCCGGACTACCCGCTGTGGTCGGCCTCGACCATCCTCAACGACGGCCGCCCGGTGTATTACCGCTGCGCCGCCGAGAACGGCTTCCAGCCGGACCCGAGCGAGATCGAGACGCTGGTGTCCTCGCGCACCCGCGCCATCGTGCTGATCAACCCGAACAACCCCAGCGGCGCCAGCTACCCGCGCGAGCTGCTGGAGCGCGTGGTCGAGATCGCGCGCCAGCACAACCTGCTGCTGCTGGTCGATGAGATCTACGACCAGATCCTGTACGACGACGCGGTGTTCCAGCCGGTCGCACCGCTGGCCGGTGACCATCCCTGCCTGACCTTCGGCGGCCTGAGCAAGGTGCACCGTGCCTGTGGCTGGCGCGTGGGCTGGGCCCACCTCAGCGGCGACGACGCGCGCCTGGGCGACTTCCGCGCCGCGCTGGACCTGCTGGGCGCGCTGCGCCTGTGCGCCAACGTGCCGGGCCAGTACGCCATCGACGCCGCAGTGAACGGGCCGGACACCATTTCCGAGCTGTGCGCACCGGGCGGCCGTCTGTATGAAACCCGCCGTGCGGTGATCGAAGCCTGCGAGGCCAGCGAGCATCTGTCGCTGGTCGCCCCCGCCGGGGCGCTGTATGCGTTCCCGGCCGTGGTCGGTGCCGCCGCCAAGGGCTTCGACGACCACAATTTCGCGTTGGACCTGATGAACAACGACGGCGTGCTGGTGGTGCCGGGCTCGAGCTTCAACGTGCCTTACCGCCACCACTTCCGCGTGACCCTGCTGCCGGAGGCGTCGGTGATGCGCGACGTGTTCGCCCGTATCGACCGCGCCCTCGCCCGCCGTGCCGAAGACGCCACCAAGGTGGTGCCGCTGAAGCCCCGCCGGTCGGTGGCTTGAGCGATGGGCTTGTCGTATCTGGCCCTAGGCGATTCGTACACCATCGGTGAAGCGGTCGCGGTCGAAGGCCGCTGGCCGCATCAGCTCGCCGCCGCCCTGCGCGCGCAGGGCATTGATCTGGCCGACCCGCAGACCATCGCCACCACCGGCTGGACCACCGACGAGCTCGATGCCGGCATCGACGAAGTGGCGCCGCGAGGGCCGTTCGACTTCGTCAGTCTGTTGATCGGCGTCAACAACCAGTACCGCGGGCGCCCGCTGGACGAGTACCAGGTGCAGTTCCAGGCCCTGCTGCAGCGCGCGATCGGTTTTGCCGGTGGCCGCGCGGACCACGTGCTGGTGCTGTCGTTCCCCGATTGGGGCGCGACCCCGTTCGGCATCCAGAGCGGGCGGCATCTGACCGGCATCGAGATCGAAACCGACGAGTTCAACGCTGCCGCCGAGGTGATCAGCACCCAGCAGGGCGTGGCCTTCGTCGACATCACCGATATCAGCCGCGACAACGGCGCTGACCCGGCGATGATCGCCGAGGATGGCCTGCACCCGTCCGCACGGATGTATGCGCTGTGGAGCGCGCGTGCGCTGCCGGTGGCCGCGCACCTGCTGGGCAGAACGGACTGACACGATGGACGGCACGCCACGGAACGGCACGCCCCTGCCCTGTTCGCCGCTTGATGCCGGACAGGCGCGCCTGATCGCCGAGTCCTTCAGGCCGATGCAGGCCTGGGGCAGCCGCCGCGATTACTACTACACCCGCGGCAAGCTGGGCAGCGACCCACTGTATGACGGCGTGCTGCAGCACCTTCCTGAGGACGGCCAGCCGGTGCTCGACCTGGGCTGCGGGCTGGGCCTGTTCGCGCACGTGCTGCGCCAGCGCGGCCGCCAGCAGCGGTATCTCGGGGTCGACGTGGACAGCGACAAGATCGCCCGTGCGCAGCGCGCCGGCAGTGGCCTGGCCGACGTACGGTTCGACTGTCTGGATGTGCAGGCGCCGTTGCCGGTGCATGGCGGGCATGTGCTGCTGCTGGATGTGCTGCAGTACCTGGACGAAGCGCCGCAACTGGAGCTGCTGCGCGCGGTGAGCGCGCGGGTCGCGCCCGGTGGCCGCCTGCTGCTGCGCACGCCGCTGGCGACCGGCGACCGCCGCGACCGCACCACGCGGGTGGCTGACCGACTGGCCTGGCTGGTCGGCTGGATGGGCACGCGGCCGCGTCATTACCCGGATCCGCAGCGGTTGCAGGCCACGCTGGTCGAGTCTGGGCTGCAGGTGGCTCCGTTGCGTCCCCTGCATGGGCGCACGCCGTTCAACAGCTGGCTGCTGGTGGCCGAGCGTCCGAGAACTGCGGCCAACGGCTGAGCCCCTCGTGGTGGGCGGCGGTCTACGAGGGCTGCCCGGGCGGAATGGGCTGCGCGGGGACGCCGTGAACCCATCCTTGGGGGCTTAGCCGCGCCATCCTTGGCGCGGATACCCCGCACAGCCCATCCCACCCGGGCACGGACGGTTCACGGCGGCGTCCACCACGGAAGACAAGAGAGAAAAGCGAAGAGCAAAAGCGGGTCGCTGCGCGCTCGCCGGGCGTGGCCCGGCGCTGCCGGTCAGCCGGCCGGCAGTTCGGCTTTCAGGCCGCGCTCGTCCAGCGCCTGCAGCACGCGTTCGATGATGGCCACGTTGTGGCCGTGGGCGGCACCTTCATGCAGCAGTACGATCGCGCCCGGGCGCAGGTCGGGCAGCAGACGCGCCAGCACGCCGTCCGGTGTGCAGCCGATGCCGTCATAGCCGCGGGCGCTCCAGCCCACGCGCACCAGGCCCTGCTTGCGCAGCACCGGTGCCACGAACGGGTTGGTCATGCCCACCACCGAGCGGTACCAGCGTACCGGTCGCCCGCTGACCGTCTGCAGCGCATGCTGGCAACCCTCGATCTCCGCCGCCATCGTGCCCGGACCCAGCCGCCAGAAGCGCGCCTGCGGGTGGCTGTGGCTGTGGTTGCCGAGGTCGTGTCCGCGACGCAGGATCTCCTCCACCAGGGCCGGATGCGCCAATGCGCGCTCGCCGACCAGGAAAAAGGTCGCACGTGCCTGGTGCCGGTCCAGCAGATCCAGCACCGCCGGGGTTTCTTCACCGGGACCGTCGTCGATGGTCAGCCAGACGCGGTTGCCGACATCGGGCAACCGGCTCAGCACCGGCGCGTAGAAGCGGCTGTTGGGCAGGAACACCGGCACCATGAACAACGCGTGGCTTGCCACCATCAGCGCAAGGCCCCAGTGCCAGCCGGCCAGCACCCAGGCCAGGATCACAGCCAGCTGCGACAGCACCAGCCAGGGTACCCAGCGCCAGGGCCGGGTCGGGATGCGATGCAATGTTTCTGCGCTGGTCATTCCCCATGATGCCATGGGGGGTAGAATTGATGATTCGAATTTTTCGGACCCATGACTGCCATGTCCCTCGATCCCGCCCTGCGTTCGCGCATCGAAACCATCCTCAACGACAACCGCGTCGTGCTGTTCATGAAGGGCCAGCCGTCGATGCCGCAGTGCGGTTTCTCGGCCAAGGCCGTGGGTGCCCTGCAGGACCTGGGCGTGGAGTTCGCCCACGTCAACGTGCTGGCCGACGCGGAGATCCGCGAAGGCATCAAGGCCTATGGCGACTGGCCGACCATCCCGCAGCTGTACATCGACGGCGAACTGGTCGGCGGCAGCGACATCGTGCTGCAGATGGCCGCCAGCGGTGAGCTGAGCAGCGTGCTGGGCCTGGCCGCACCGGACCGCACCCCGCCGCGCATCACCGTCACCCCGGCCGCGGTGGAAATGCTGAAGGGCGCGCTGGCCGATTCGCCGGGTGCGTCGCTGCAGCTGGGCATCGATGCCCGCTTCCAGCCGAACTTCCAGCTGGCTCCGTACGACGAAGGCGCGATTGCGGCTGAGTCCAACGGCCTGCGCGTGCAGTTCGACCTGGCCAGCGCCCGTCGCGCCGACGGCATCACCATCGACTGGGTCGACGACATCCGTGGCAAGGGCCTGGCGATCGACAACCCGAACGCGCCCAAACCGGTGCAGGAAATCAGCGTGCGCGATGCCGACGACCTGGTACGTGCCGGCAACGTGATGCTGGTGGACGTGCGCCCGGCCGAAGAACGTGCCATCGCCGCGGTCGGCGTGCCGTTCAAGAGCTTCGATGGCAACGGCCGCGCCGAGCTGGAAGCCCTGCCGAAGGACACCGCCCTGGCCTTCCTGTGCCACCACGGTGGCCGCAGCGCGCAGGCAGCGGAGCAGTTCCGTGCGCTGGGCTTCAGCAAGGTGTTCAACGTCACCGGCGGCATCGATGCCTGGTCGGACGAAGTGGACAACGGCGTGCCGAAGTATTGATCGGCTGCGCTTGATACACAGGAAAAACGCCGGCGAAAGCCGGCGTTTTTTGTTTCTTACCCGGCAAAACCACCTTCGGCCAGGTAATCCAGCTCTTCCGGCGACGGCATGCGGCCAAGCACCGCATTGCGATGTGGGAACCGGCCGAAGCGGCGGATGATGTCGCGGTGCAGTTCGGCGTACTGCAGGTATTCCTTGTCGCCCAGCACGTCGAACATCGCGACCGAGCGGTCCTGGTCCAGCGGATCTTCGGAGTGCTCGAACGGCAGATAGATGAAGGCGCGCAGCTTGGGAACCAGCTGCAGGTCCAGCCCTTCTTCGATCGCGCGCATGGCGTAGTGCCGGGCCAGGCCATCGGTGGCATAGGAATGGGCCGTGCCGCGGAAGCAGTTGCGCGGAAACTGATCCAGCAGCAACATCAGCGCCAGCGCACCCTCGGCGCTGCCCAGCCAGTGCTCGCGCGCGCGCGATGCGGCGGCATGGTGTTCGTCCACGAACAGCGTACGAAACTGCGCGTCGAACGCATCATCGCGGGCGAACCACTTTTCAGGGCCCGCGTTTTTCCAGAATTCCACCACTTGCGCGGCAACGTCCATCACCTACTCCCAGGGCCGACGCACCGCGCCAGGCCATCATCATCATTCGTCGAAGCGCAGGTGGCGGACCGACTTGCCGTTGCGCCGGATAAGCTTAAGCGCCTCGATACCGATCTGGATATGGTTTTCCACGAACTGCGAGCTGACCTTGGCGTCGGACGCCTCGGTTTTCACCCCGTCCGGGATCATCGGCTGGTCTGAAACCAGCAGCAGGGCGCCACTGGGAATGTGGTTGGCGAAGCCGGCGGCGAAGATCGTAGCGGTTTCCATGTCGATGGCCATGCAGCGCATCGCCCGCAGCCGCTCCTTGAAGGCCTCGTCGTGCTCCCAGACCCGGCGGTTGGTGGTGTAGACGGTGCCAGTCCAGTAATCGTGGCCAAGGTCGCGGATCATGGTCGAGACCGCACGCTGCAGGGCAAAGGCGGGCAAGGCCGGCACTTCCGGCGGCAGGTAGTCGCCCGAGGTGCCTTCGCCGCGGATGGCCGCGATCGGCAGCACCAGGTCGCCCAGCTCGTTCTTGCGCTTCAGCCCACCGCACTTACCCAGGAACAGCACGGCCTTGGGCATCACCGCCGACAGCAGATCCATGATGATCGCGGCATTGGGGCTGCCCATGCCGAAGTTGATCATGGTGATGCCGTCGATGGTGGCACTGGCCATGGGCCGGTCCAGACCGATCACCGGCGCACCGGTCAGCGCGGAGAACGTATGCAGGTAGCCCCCGAAGTTGGTCAGCAGGATGTGCTGGCCGAACTGGTCCAGGGGCACGCCGGTATAGCGCGGCAGCCAGTTGTCGACGATGTCCTGCTTGCTCTTCATGGGGAATCCGGTGCGGCGTGGGGAGCACCATTTTCCGGGAGGCGGACGTTGCCGTCGAGATGGCAGACGACGCCCCGTGAAAAAGGACACTTGGCAAGCAGGCCAGTCCCCGGCTAGCGTCGTTGGGTTGAACACGCTGACAAGGGGATCTGCATGACATCGACGTTGTTGCGCGCCGGGTTGGGTCTGGCGCTGGTATCGCTGAGCACCGCGCCCGCCGTGGGCGCTTCACGCTTCGTGGCCGATCCCTACCCGAGCACCTACCAGGCGCATCCCGATGGGCCGTTGCTGATCCAGAACGCCACCGTGCTGACCGGCACCGGCCAGCGCCTGGACAACGCCGATGTGCTGCTGCGCGATGGTCGCATCGTCGCCGTCGGCGATGCGCTGCAGGTCGACGCCAGCGTCACCCGCATCAATGCCGACGGCAAATGGGTGACCCCGGGCCTGATCGACGTGCATTCGCACCTGGGCGTCTATCCCAGCCCCGGCGTCAGCGCGCACAGCGACGGCAACGAGATGACCGCGCCGGTCACCGCCAACGTCTGGGCCGAGCATTCGGTATGGCCGCAGGACCCCGGTTTCCAGGCGGCGCTGGCAGGCGGGGTGACCAGCATGCAGGTGCTGCCCGGCTCGGCCAACCTGGTCGGTGGCCGCGGCGTGACGTTGAAGAACGTGCCTGCCACCACCTACCAGGCGATGAAATTTCCTGGCGCGCCGTGGGGCCTGAAGATGGCCTGCGGCGAGAACCCCAAGCGCGTCTACGGTGGCGGCAAGAGCGTGGCACCTGCCACGCGGATGGGTAACGTGGCCGGTTACCGCGCAGCCTTCATCGACGCGGCCGACTACATCGCCAAGAGCACGCCGAAGCCGGCCAAGCGCAAGGGCTGGTTCGGCAGCGACAAGGGCGACAGCGCCGGTGACGCCGGCGGCAAGCGCGACCTCAAGCTGGACACCCTTGCAGGCGCGATCCAGGGCGATATCCGCGTGCACATCCACTGCTACCGCGCCGATGAAATGGCCACCATGCTCGACCTGTCCAAGGAATTCGGCTTCAAGGTGGCCGCCTTCCACCATGGCGTAGAGGCCTACAAACTGGCCGACCGGTTGGCTGCCGAAGGCGTGTGCGGCGCACTGTGGGCCGACTGGTGGGGCTTCAAGATGGAAGCCTTCGACGGCATCGCCGAGAACATCGCGCTGGTCGACCGGCCGAAGAACAGCTGCGCCATCGTCCACTCCGACTCACCTGAAGGCATCCAGCGCCTGAACCAGGAAGCGGCCAAGGTGATGGCCGCCGCGCGCCGCGCGCACATGCCGGAGATCGCGCCGGAACGGGCGATCACCTGGATGACCGCCAACGCCGCCAAGGCGCTGGGCATCGAAGCGCAGACCGGCACGCTGGAGGCCGGAAAGATGGCCGACGTGGTGATCTGGAACGGCAACCCCTTCAGTTCGTATGCACTGGCCGAACAGGTGTTCGTCGATGGCCGCCGTGTGTACGACCGCAGCACGCCAGCGGCGACGCCGCGGTCGGATTTCCAACTTGGGCAGGAGCTGCGCTGATGGGCATGTTCAAAGCAATGGCGAAGTCTGCCGCAACGCTCGGCGCTGCCGTCATGGCGCTGGCCTGCATCGCATCGTCTGCGCAGGCACAGGACCTGCTGGTTCGCGGTGCGACCGTCGCTACCGCCAGCGCACGCGGCAATGTGGAGGATGCCGACGTACTGGTGCAGGGCGGCATCATCCGCGCGGTGGGTCGCGGCCTGTCCGTACCGGCCGGCGTGCCGGTGGTCGAAGCCAAGGGCCGCACGCTGACCCCTGCCCTGTTCGGTGGCATCACCGAGATCGGCATCGAGGAAGTGTCCGGCGAATCGAGCACGGTCGACAGCGCGCTGAAGATCGGTGAGCAGCCGCTGCGTCCGGAATTCGATGTGACCCTGGCCTACAACCCTGCGTCGGTGCTGATTCCGGTGGCACGCCTGGATGGCATCGGCTTCACGGCGCTGGGCGCGGCCACCGGCGGCGGCTTCGTCGCCGGCCAGGGCGGCGTGGTGCGCTTCGATGGCAGTGCCGACCCGATCGGCCCGCGCGCCCTGTTCCTGCGCCTGGGTGCTGCGGCGTCTGAACTGACCGGGCAATCGCGCGCGGCGCAGTGGATGCTGCTGCAGCAGATGGTCGATGAAGCACGCGGCCAGGTCGCCGCCGATTCGCCGCATGCGCTGCTGACCCCGGCAGGTCGCCGCACGCTGGCCCGCTACCTGTCCGGCCAGGGCCGCATCGTGGTGGAAGTGGACCGCGCGGCCGACATCCGCCAGTTGCTGCGCTGGGCGGCCCGCGAAAAAGTGAAGATTGCCATCGCCGGCGGTGCCGAGGCCTGGCAGCTGGCACCGGAACTGGCAGCGGCCAAGGTGCCGGTGTTCGTCGACGCGCTGGGCAACCTGCCGGCCACCTTCGACCAGATCGGCGCCACCCTGGAAAACGCCGCACGGTTGCAGCGCGCCGGTGTGCCGGTGGCCTTTGCCCAGCGCGACGATGCCTCGCACAATGCGCGCAAGATGCGCCAGCTGGCCGGCAATGCTGTAGCCAATGGCCTGCCCTGGGCCGACGGCCTGGCTGGGCTGACCCGGGTGCCGGCCGAGGTGCTGGGCGTGGCCGACCAGATCGGCAGCATCGAGCCGGGCAAGCGTGCCGACCTGGTGCTGTGGGAGGGTGATCCGCTGGATGTGGCGCACTATGCCGAACAGGTCTGGCTGGGCGGCCGTGCGATGCCGATGCGCTCGCGCCAGACCGAACTGCGCGACCGCTACCTGCAGCGCAACGCGCAGCCCTGACCGCTACAAGGAGCCACCGATGCCCACCCTGCGCTGGTATTTCGACTTCGTCTCGCCCTATTCCTACCTGCACTGGCAGAAGGTGAAGCGGCTGCCGCAGTTCGAGCACATCCAACCGGTACCGATCGCCTTCGGTGCGGTCCTGCACCATCTGGGCAACCTCGGCCCGGCGGAGATCCCGGCCAAGCGCCGTTTCATGTACCGCCAGCTGCTGTGGACCGCGCAGGCCGAGGGCACCTCTCTGCGCTTCCCGCCCGGGCATCCGTTCAACCCACTGGCGGCGCTGCGCCTGTGCCTGGCCGCAGGCGCCAGCACCGAGGCGGTGGATGTGCTGTTCGACTGGATCTGGCGCGACGGCCACGCGGCCGACAGCGCCCCGGCCCTGCGCGAACCCGCCACCCGGCTGGGTATCAGCGATGTGGAGGCGGCCATTGGCGAGCCGGCAATCAAGGAACAGCTACGACGCAACACCGATGCGGCGATCGAGGCCGGCGTATTCGGCGTGCCGACCCTGGCCATCGACGGCGAACTGTTCTGGGGCAACGATACCCACCCGCTGATGGCGGCGGTGCTGGACGACCCGGGCCTGCTGGATCGCCCCGACTGGCAGCAGGCGGTGGCCCTGCCGATGGCGGTGCAGCGCAGTCGCTGAACAGGCAGTGGCGCATTTCCCTCGCGCGCCCGATTCGGTTTTGAGATAGTTTTCACATTTCCGAACCTACAACCGCCCTGGAGGGGGAGCCGCGGATGCGCATCGGAATCGTCGTCGACTCGGCCTGCGACCTGCCGCAGGACTTCATTGCCGAGCACAACATCGTGCTGTTGCCGATCACCGTGCGGATCGGCGAAGCCGTGCTCGCCGACCACCGCGACGAGCAGGCAACGCTGAGCTTCCTGCACGCGCACGTAGCCGAACACGGCGCCGAAGCGGAGACCATCCCCTTCAGCGTCAACCAGATCCGCGACCTGTTCCTGCAGCGGCTGGTGATCGATTACGACCACGTGTTCTGCATGACCATCACCAAGACCCGCAGCCCGATCCACGACAACGCACTGCAGGCCAGCTTCGCCATCCTCAACGACTACAAGCCGGTGCGGCAGGCGGCAGGCTACAACTCGCCGTTCGCGCTGCGCGTGCTGGACACCCAGAACCTGTTCGCCGCACAGGCAGTGACGGCGGTGGAAGCGGTGCGCCTGCGTGCCAGCGACGCCAGCGTGCAGCAGATCCGCGAGCGCTTGGAAGAACTGGCGGGCAACGTGCACGGCTACATGGTCACCCGCGACCTGTACTACATGCGCGCCCGCGCGCGGCACAAGGGCGACCGCAGCGTCGGCCTGCTCAGCGCGGCGCTGGGCAGTGCGCTGGACATCAAGCCGGTTCTGCATGGCTACCGCGGCGAGACCGGGCCGGTGGCGAAGATCAAGGGTTTCGACAACGCCGTGCTGAAACTGTTGGGCGTGGTCGGCCAGCGCGTACGCGCCGGACTGATGACGCCCACCGTGTGCGTCAGCTACGGCGGCGAACTGGACGAACTGCGCGCCCTGCCCGGCTACGCGCAGATGAAGGAGGTCTGCGCCGGCCATGGCGTGACCGTGTACGAATCGGTGATGAGCCTGACCGGCATGGTCAACGTCGGCAAGGGGGCGGTCACCGTGGGCTTCGCCGATGGGCCGCATCGGTTTGAATGAAGGCCAACCACGCATTGGAATCTGCACATCGATTCCACCGCGCTTATGCCAGCCTAGCGCCACCTCAAGGAGATCAACATGCCTGCGCAGTACCACATCAGCCTGCCCGAACCGTCCAAGGCCCGCGGCAACGACCCCGACCTGTCCTTCCATTCGCAGGGCGCGGCCGGCTTCGCCGAAGAACTGCAGAACGCGCTGCGCAACGGCAGCCTGTTCGAGCGCTGGCGCGACAAGCAGCCGGACCCGGATGCGGTGGAACCGCAGTGGGGCGTGACCGATCCGGAAGCCACCGTGACCGGTGAGCAGAAGGATCTGCGCATCAACCTGGTGGCCACCACCCGCATCGACAGTGACGTGTTCAAGCAGCGCCTGCGCCTGCTGGCCGGGCACCACTGGGAACTGCGCGACGTGCGTTGAGATCCGGCTCTGGTAGATGCCAACCTTGGTTGGCGCTTCTGGAAGAGTGCTGCCAACCAAGGTTGGCAGCTACCGAGTCGCCAGGCAGCTCCATCTCGCCAATTTGTCGCGAATAGCCCGCCGCCGATGGCGCATGTTCTGGTAGACGCCAACCTTGGTTGGCACTCTGCAGCGCACCGCTCATATGGCTGGCACACTGGTCGGATGAGAAACAAAGATGACATCACCCGCCCTGGCACGCGCGGCGAGAAGAAGCTTCGCGATGCTCCACGCCGACTTCGCTACCTGCGACATTGGGCTGACTGCTTCAAAGGTGCCTTTCCCTCAGAGGAGCTGGAGGGCCGGGCTCGTTACTGGAACTACAAGGTTCCCACCCGCGCAGGTCTGATCGAAGGCCCTGCCACCACGCTGAGGATCCAGCGTGCTTGCGCCCAATCGCTCATCAGCGCCTGCGCAAACCTGATCCAGTCACGGCCAGCCTCACAAGCAGACGTGCGGGTAACCTGCTGTATCGCTCAGCCCGGGATGTTCTCCAGCGAGATATGCCTTTACCTGGACGAAGAGTACTTCCAAGGCCATGTCGCGGCGACGGCGGATGGACAGGTCACCGCGATCAACTCGCGCAGCCTTGCCACCGAATGGGGGCTCGTCCTGCCCAAGGGCATTGGGGAGCGAGGTGTGCAGATCAGCATTCCTCGCACCGATCACGATGACGGACTGGAACAGGAATACTGGTTCTTCGGCGAGGTAACCGACCAACGTTGATGGTAGCGACTGGATCTGCCCTGGTAGACGCCAACCCTGGTTGGCGCTTTCCAAAAAAGGATGCCAACCAAGGTTGGCATCTACCAGTTCCTCGTGGCCGGCACTACCGAGCATCTGGGCGTGCTGCTATCGTGCCGCCGCCAACGGTGACTGCACGGATTGCACATGGACCCCAAGCTGAAAGCCCTCATCGAGCAGACCAACCTGTCGGACCTGCTGCCGTCGGCGCCCAAGGAAATGGACCTGCAGCAGCCGGTGGCGCCGCCTGAACCAGCAAAACCGCAGCCCGCCCGTTCCACCAACGATGCACTGCAGGTGTATTTCGGTGGTACCGACATGGTTGGCAAGCTCGCCAACGCGCCCACCAGTGGACGGATAAAGACCTTCGCGATGATCCTGCTGGGCGGACCGACCATCGTGCTCGGCCTGCTTCTGCTGGGCATGGTCTGGACCGAGCCTGGCAAGTCGGTGTTCGCGCTGGCCTACGGCACGGTCATCGCAGCGGTGTTGATCGGCATCTGGCCCTATCTGCTGTTCCGCAAGCGCGAGAAACCGTCGGACTGACGCGGACTGCCTGCCAGGGTAGTGCCGGCCACTGGCCGGCAACCCATGCATCCCGCAGCTGCCGGCCAGCGACCGGCACTACCCCATCCTGCGCCTTACCAACCGCCGCCCAGCGCGCGGTACAGCTCCACGCGCGCAATCGCGGCTGTGGCTTGGCTGTTGGCCAGCGCGGCCTGGTTGTCCAGCGCGATGCGTTGCGTGCTCAACACGTCCAGCATGTCGACCACGCCGGCCTGGTACTGCCTGCGCGCGGCGCCCAGCGCCGTCTCGCTCTCATCCACCGCCACATGCAGCTGCGCGGTGCGTTGCTGTTCGGCGGCATAGCCGTCGATGGCATCGTCCACTTCATGCCAGGCGTGCAGCACGGTACGGCGGAACTGCAGCGCCGACTGTTGCTGCTGCAGCCTGCTCAGCGCCAGGTTGGCCTTCAGGCGTCCGCCCTGGAAGATCGGCAGGCTGATCGACGGCCCGACGCTGAAGCGGTGGGCGTTCCAGCCATCCAGGTCATCCAGTTGCCTGGCCTGGAAGCCGGCATCGCCATTCAAGGTGATGCGCGGCAGGAAACTGGCCTTGGCCACGCCGATACCCGCCGTGGCTGCATGCAGTGCGGCCTCGGCACGGCGGACATCGGGGCGACGCTCGGCCAGCTCACTGGGCATGCCCACGGCGACGGTCGGCAACGCTGGCCAGTCGCGGCGCGCGTTCTGCAACTGCGCGTCCAACGTCTGCGGTGGCTGCGCCAGCAGGAACGCCAGCGCATTGCGCAGTTGTGATTCGCGATGCCGCAACGGCGCGATGCGCGCCTGCAACGATGCCACCTGCGCCGCCGCACTGGAGACCTGCAACGTGCTGGCCACGCCCTGGCGTTGGCGCGCTTCGGTCAACCGCTTGATGTCGTGGGCGATGCTGAGATTGTCCTCGGTGATGGCCAGCAGCTGGCGTGTTGCGCGCAACTGCAGGTAATCGCGCGCGGTTTCCGCCAGCAGCGCGACACGCACCGCGTGTGCATCTTCCTCGGCCATCTGCACGCGTGCGTCGGCGGCTTCCACCTGACGGCGTACGCGACCCCACAGATCCAGTTCCCAGCTCATGCCGATGCCGGCCTGGAACAAGCCATAGTCTTCACGACCGCCATTACCGGACGGATCGTTCAGGCCTACCTCGCTGTTGCGCGCGCGTACACCAGTGGCATTGGCACTGACGCTGGGCAGGCGGTCGGCAGCGGTGACGCCACGCGCGGCGCGGCTCTGCTGCACGCGGTTGGCGGCCAGCTGCAGGTCGAGATTGGCCTGCAGCACCTGCGTCGCCAATTGCCCCAGCAGCGGGTCATCGAAACCGGACCACCAGCGGGCGTCGTCATCCAGCGCAGCTGACGCCACCGCTTCGCCCTGCCACTGCGTGGGCAGTTCGGCCTGCGGGCGCACGAAGTCCGGGCCCAGCGTGCAGGCGGTCAGCGCCGTGCACAGTACCGCTGCCGCCAGTACGCGTGGGAATACTCGGTTCATGCGCCCTCCCCGCCCTTGCGGTGCTGCTCGCGCTGCGCACTCTGCACGTGCTGCGGGCTCTGCAGATCCACGCTCGCTTCCACCGACATGCCGGCACGCAGTTGACCCAGCAATGCCTGCTCCGGCTCCAGCACGATCTTCACCGGAATGCGCTGCACTACCTTGGTGAAGTTGCCGGTCGCGTTCTCCGGTGCAATCGCGGCGAACGTCACGCCCGTGGCCGGTGCGATGCTGTCGATATGGCCACGCAGCGGCATGCCGGGGAACACGTCCACTGTAAGCTCAACCTGCTGCCCCGGCTGCATGCGGGTCATCTGCGTTTCCTGGAAGTTGGCGACCACGAAGGCGCGCTGCAGCGGCACCACCGCGGCCACCGGCGTGCCCGGGGTCAGGTAGGCACCGACGCGCACTGCGCGGCGTCCGACCATGCCGTCGATCGGTGCGCGCAGCTCGGTGTGCGACAGATCCAGTTCGGCGCGTGCCTGTGCGGCCTCGGCACGCTGCACCGCTGCCTGCGCGGCCTGCACCCCGGCAGTGAGGATGTCGGTGCGCTGGCGTGCGGTCGACAATGCGGCCTGCCCCTGTTGCAGGTGCGCACTGGCCACGGCCTGCTTCGACTGCGCCTGCTGTGCGTTCTGCACGGTACCGGCACCGTCGCGGGCCAGCTCGCGGTAACGCTGCTGGTCGGCACTGGCCAGGGTCAGCTCGGAACGGCTGACATCCACACTCGCCCTGGCCTGTTCGATCAGCGAGCCCTGCTGTGCCAGCGCCGCCTGTGCGTTGGCCAGCTGCGCACGTGCGTTGGCCAGGTCGGCGCGGGCGGCCAGCAACGCGACCTGGTAGTCACGGTCATCGATGCGGGCCAGCACGTCACCGGCTTTCACCGCTTGGTTGTCTTCCACCTCCACCGCGCTGACGAAGCCGGCGATCTTCGGTGCGACCACCGTGTAATCAGCAACCACATAGGCGTTGTTGGTGGTCTGGTGGCGACCATCGCGCAGCAGCAGCCAGGCGGCACCGGCCAGCACCAGCACGCCCAGGCCGAGGCCGGCGTTGAGATACGTTCGATTGATTGTCATGAGGGGGTTCCTGCGAAGGGGATCAGGCCACGGCACGTGGCGGATGGATGCGGGTGGGCATCCAGGCAATGAGAGGAATGAAGGCCAGCGCGACCAACGCGACCAGCAGGTAGAGATCGGCCGAGGTCAATGCCTGCACCTGCGCATGCAGGCGCGCGCCCAGTTGCGGCCCCTCGGCCAGCCACGGCTGTTCGCCGAGGCGGTCGACCAGCACGGTGGAATGGAAATGTCGGCGTCCCTGCGCGACCGCTTCAAGCACGCCGCTGGCCAGTACCGCGGCAAAGCCCTTGACCGTGTTGAACCACGCCGAGGCGAAGGGGCCGTCCTGTGGCGCAAGGCCACCTGTGGCCAGCATCAGCAGCGGCAGCACCGCCATCGGCTGGGCAAACACCTGCAGCAGCTGCACCCACAGGAAGTTGTCGCGGATCCAGCTCACGTCCAGATGTGCGCCCAGCCAGCAGGCCAGTGCCAGCATCGCCAGGCCGGTGGCCTGCACCCAGCGGCAATCGACCGCGCGGATGTTCAGCAATGCGGCTACCAGCGGCAGCGCGATTACCTGCGGCACCGCCACCCACAGCAGCATCGGTGCGGTCTGTTGCGGCCGATAGCCCTGCACGCTGGCGAGGAAGCCGGAGGGAATGGAGATCACCGCCAGCAGCACGAACAACACGCCACCGAGAGTGATCAGCGAATAGCTGAGGTTGCGGTTGGCCAGCAGCTGCAGCTTGAAGAACGGCAACGGATGGAACCACTCGTTGACCATGAAAAGCACCAGCAGGCCCGCACCGCCACCCAGCATCAGGGTGATCAACGACGAGTCGAACCAGTTCAGACGCGGGCCCTGCACCAGGCCCAGTACCAGCAGCACCAGCGCCGGCAGGCCGAGCATCAGGCCGACGCCGTCGAACTGTGCGAAGCGCTCCAGCCGCAGGGGATCCTGTGGCAGCCCCCAGCCGACCATCGCCATCGCCGCCAGGCAGTACGGCACGATCTGCCAGAACGCCCAGTGCCAGCCCACCTGCTCCACCCAGAACGCGGCCAGCGGGGTGCCCATGCTCGGCCCGAAGGTGGCGGTCAGTGCGTAGGCGGCCAGGCCGTACAGCTTGATGCCCGGCGGCAGGAAGCGCAGCGCCACGCTCATCAGCAGCGGCGGCAACGCGCCACCGCACAGGCCCTGCAACGCGCGCAGCACCAGAAGCGTCTGCAGGTTGGGCGCCAGCGGGCACAGCACGCCCAGCACCATGAAGCCGCCGATCATCGCCAACGCGAAGCGGCGCAGCGAGAAGGTGGCCGCGCACCACGGTGCGAACGCCATCGCGCTGACCGACATCGCGCTGTACAGCGCCACGATCCAGCTGCCGTCATCGACGCTGAAACCCATCGCCCCGCGGATGTCGGCCAGTGCGACCTTGGTGACGTTCTCGTTGAAGCCCGACACCAGCACCGCCAGCAGCACACCGCACAGCCCTACCAGGATGCGCCGGTCGAGCCCGGGTGCAGCGACGGGACGGGACGCTGCCGGCGCCGGCAATACGGCGGCAGGCGTGCTCACTGCCGGCTGCCGATCCGTGCAGTGCACGGCATATGTGAAGTCATTGGATTGCGCTCAGTGAAACTATCGGGAGCGCAGTCTAGAAAGGCCGTTGCCTGTAAAAAATGGCGTGTCCGGCATCGCAGGCGTGCGTCCGGCGCACGCCTGCAAGCGATCAGTGGCGGGCCGCCTCGACCGAATCGCACATCACCTTGATCGCCCGCCGCAGCCACTGGTGCGCCGGGTCGTTGTCCATGCGCGGGTGCCAGGCCTGCACCAGTGCCACGGTGCGTACCGGCACCGGCAGCGGGAACATGCGCAGCGGCAGGCCCATGTGGGTGATGCGGTCGAGCATCACGCTCGGCATCTGCGGCAGTACCAGGTCTGAATCAGCAGCAGCGAAGATCGCACCGTGGAAGGTGGGGATGACCACCGCCACCCGTCGCTGCAGGCCGAGCACGGCCAGTTCCTCGTCGATCGGGCCGTGCGCCAGCCCGCGCCGGGACACGGCGATATGGTCGCAGGCCGCGAAGCGCTCGGCACTGATGTCGCCGTCGAACAACGGATGATCCTCGCGCGCGGCGCCCAGCAGCGAAGTGGTGAACAGGTGCTGCACCTTGGTTTCCGGGCTGTGCTTGCCCGCCGTACTGATGTAGAGGTCGATCCGCCCCTGCACCATCGCATCGTCATCGGTATCTCCCTCGGGCACGAAGCGCAGCATGCAACGCGGCGCCTGCTGGCGGAACACCTCGCGCAGGCGGCCGCCATAGCTGCCGATGAACACATCGTTGGCGCGCACGCTGAACGTGCGTTCCAGGGTGGCCATGTCGACCTCGCGGCCGGCATTGAACACGCGGTGTGCCTGCTCGATCACATCGCGCACCTGCTCACGCAGTTCCAGCGCGCGGGGCGTGGGGGCAAGCCCACGGCCGGCGCGCACCAGCACCGGATCGCCCAGCGCCACCCGCACCCGACCGAGGGTACGGCTCATCGCCGGCGCACTGAGGTTCATGCGCCGCGCGGCGGCGGCCACGCTGCATTCGTCGATCAGCACATCCAGTGCCAGCAACAGGTTCAGGTCCGGCAGGGGCATGGCAGTCTCCCGTAAATGCGATGACTCTACTGCAATCCAAACCATCCATAGTTGCGTTCTGCGCACGCATTGACTGCGGCGCACGGCATGGGTGCGCGCGACGACATGCGCGACCATCACTGCCCTGCAAAGGAGCTTTTCATGTTCAACACCCTGCTGGTCGCACTTGATGGCGGCCCCCAGCACGACCGCGTGCTGGACCTCGCCGCCGCCATGGCTGGCCCCCGCAGCCGCCTGCACCTGCTGTGCGTGCTCGACCCCGAATTCGCACTGGCAGCAGATGCCAGCGATGCCGACCGCCGCGAATATCCCGCCGCCGCCCGGCAGCAGGCGCATGCCGAAGCCGTGCTGGCCGACGCCCTGGCCGAGCTGCGCGAGCGCGGCGTGGACGCCATCGCGCAACTACCGTCCGGCGACCCGGGCGAAGTGATCAGCGCGCAGGCGCGCCGCCTGCAATGCGACCTGATCGTCATCGGCCACCGCCATCTGTCACGTCTGCAGCGTCTGTTCGAGCCTTCGGTCGGGCAATGGACCATCGACCATGCGCCCTGCCCGGTGCTGGTGGAAACGCGCGATCCGTAGGTACTCCCGGCATGGCCTCACGTTCCCCCGTATTTCCCACCCGCGTGAGTTATCGCGCCTTCGGCCGTCAGTTCAGTCGCGGCGAACAGGCCCTGCTGGCTGCGCTGCGGCAACTGGGCGACCCTGCGCTGCAGGCCGAGGGCCTGCTGCAACTGGCCGCCCTGGGCCTGGATGCCGAAGGTTGCGACGCCTTCCGTGAACTGCTGCCATTGCTGGCCACGCCGCATGCACCGATCGAGCTGCTGCCGGCCGGGTCGCCGTTCATTTCCGCCAGCGAACTGGACCTGCTGGTCTGTCTGCTGCGCATTGCGCAATGGCGGCACGCACGCCCACGCGAGGACGATGTGCTGGCGCCGCTGCGTCGCCAACTGGCATGTTGTGCGACAGCGGTGCACGCCACGCCGTTGACGTTGCGGCAACGGTCGCTGTCACCGGTGGGGTTGCGCCTGCTGGATCCGGCCGGATGGCTGCGCCAGCGCTGATCGGCCGCGTATGTTCCTGCCGCGACCGTGGCGCAGGCGTGCTCAACAGTCCAGCGTGCCGTGCGCGCCGCCGTCGTCGTCCAGCACGTGTGCGTGCAGGATCACCCGGTTGCGGCCTGCACGCTTGGCCGCGTACAGGCCGGCATCGGCATCGGCCAGCAACTGTTCGGCGCTGGCCAGCGCCGGCGGATGCAGGTAGCCCACACCCACGCTGATGCTGACCGGCCCTTCGGGCAGCGGCAATGCTTCCACCGCCTCGCGCAGACGCTCGGCCAGCGCAAGCACACCCGACAGCGGGCTGCCGGGCACGATCACCGCGAACTCCTCACCGCCATAGCGCGCCACGCTGTCAGCCGCGCGCCCGGCGGTGGCCTGCAACACCGCGGCGACCGCCTGCAGGCAACGGTCGCCAGCGGGATGACCGTGCTCATCGTTGAAGGCCTTGAAATGGTCGATATCCACCAGCAGCAGGCCCAGTTCCGTGCCACTGCGTCGTGCGCGGTTCCATTCGGCCAGCAACAGCGTATCGAACTGACGGCGATTGGCTACGCCGGTCAGGCCATCCTGCCGCGCCAGCTGATCCAGGCCCGCCTGCCGTTCCAGCAGATCGATCTGCAGCAGGGTGCTGCGCAGGCCGAAGCCCAGCGTCGCCACCACGAAGCCGGTCACTGCCAAAGGCCGCGCGTGATCCACCACCAGAGTGCCGACCACCAGCAGCAGCAAGGGCAGGATGATCGGCCCACCCGCCTGCACCAATCGCAGCAGGCGGGGATGCAGCACGAAGCCCGGCGCAGGCGCCTGGCGCAGCGCCAGTAGCGCCAGCAGCAGGAACGGCAGGTCGATCAACAGGTCGTTGTAGGCACCGAACGACTGTTCGGAGGTGTAGTGATTGATGTAGAACGCCAGCAGCAGATATGACAATGCGTACAGCGCCAGCGCGCGGTAGAAGCTGCGCCGTTCAGGCGCGTCGCCTGCGACCCAGCGCACCACCGCGAAGCCGGCGATGCACAGGTTCTGGATGTCGAACATGCGCTGCATGTGGGCCATCGCCTGATCATCGATATCGATGCGGTCGGCGAAGGACTGGGTATGCACGAAGAACAGCACGCCCAGCAGCGCGGCCATCACGCCGTCGATCAGGCTGATCATCCGGCGTTCGCGACGGGCGCGGGCCAGGATGAACACCAGTGGCACGCCATACAGCACATACAACAGCAGGCTGGCGCGCGGGGTGATGTCGGACCGTCCGGCCCCCAGGGCGTCGGCCATGTTGAAGGCCATGCCACCGGCCCAGAGCAGCAGCGCCATTGCAATGGCCCGCCAGCCCAGTGCAGCGCGGTCGCGTTGGCCGCGCCACAGGCAGGCCGCGGCGGCCAGCAGAGGCGCTGCGGTCAGGAACACGAACGAGCCGCCACCGGCCGTACCCGGCCAGAACGCCACGACTACGCCGTGGCAGATCACGAACATCAGCGCCAGCACAACCAGCATGCATCCCCCATGCGCAAGGCCGTATGGCGGCACGATAGCGCGCCGCCACGCCACAGCGGCGTGATCCACTGCGGCAAAACGACACTCCGCGTGCACCGCCACGGTAGTGCCGGCCGCTGGCCGGCAACCCCAGCCAAGCCCGGGTATGCAGGTTGCCAGCCAGCGGCCGGCACTACCGGAGAGCCTTCAGGCGTGCAGGGCGCGGGCGTGGTGGGCGATGTGCTCGCCGATGAAGCTGGCGATGAAGTAATAGCTGTGGTCGTAGCCGGGCTGCAGGCGCAGGCTCAGCGGATGGCCGGCGGCAGCGCAGGCCTGCTGCAGGCGCTGCGGCTGCAGCTGGGTGTGCAGGAACTCGTCGCCCTCGCCCTGGTCGACCAGCAGCGGCAGGCGCTCGCCAGCGCTGGCCACAAGCGCGCAGGCATCCCACTGCGCCCAGTCGGCCGGGTTGTCACCGAGGTAGGCGGTGAACGCCTTCTGTCCCCACGGCACGTGACTGGGCGCGACGATCGGCGAGAACGCCGACACGCTGCGGTACCGGCCGGGGTTGCGCAGCGCGATCACCAGTGCACCGTGGCCGCCCATCGAATGACCGCTGATCGCGCGCGCATCGGTAGCCGGGAAGTTCGCTTCGATCAGCGCCGGCAGTTCCTGCACCACATAGTCGTGCATGCGGTAGTGCTTCGCCCACGGCGCACGGGTGGCGTTGAGATAGAAGCCCGCGCCCTTGCCCAGGTCATAGCCCTCGGCATCGGCCACGTCATCGCCGCGCGGACTGGTATCCGGGGCGACGATGATCACGCCGTGCTCGGCCGCATAGCGCTGCGCCCCGGCCTTGGTGATGAAATTCTGCTCGGTGCAGGTCAGCCCGCTCAGCCAGTACAGCACCGGCAGCTTCTGCGTCTCCGCCTGCGGCGGCAGGTATACGGCGAACTGCATGTCGCAGCCCAGCGTGGTCGAATGATGGCGATAGACGTCCTGCCAACCGCCGGCACAGGCACGGTGTTCGATGCGTTCCATGATGTTCTCCTGCGCGGCGCGTCAGCGCACGCGTGCTTCTGGTAGATGCCGACCTTGGTCGGCTTATCCACGCACGGCGTGGATGCCTTTGTTGATCAGTTCGTCCAGCTGCGCCAGCAAGCGCAGTAACGGCTCGACGCCAGGCTGGCCATCAAGATTGCGATATGCCGCCGCTGCCACGTTGCTGCGCGGCGGCCACTGGCCATCAGCGCGGGCCTCGTGCAGGCGCGGCAGGAATACCTGCCCCAGCCACTGCTCGAACGACATGCCATCGTCGCTGCCGAAGGCCGAGGTCACCGCACGCGGTGGCCCCACTTCACCCACGACCCAGCCCAGCGCGCGCAGCGCCTGCTCGATCGGGGCCACCAGAGCCGCGCGCGGGTCTTCCGCACGCGGCCGGCGCAGGGCATCCAGCCAGCCCATGACGCGCCTCAGTAATGGACCACCGAACGGATCGACTTGCCTTCGTGCATCAGGTCGAAGGCTTCGTTGATCTTGTCCAGGTCCATGGTGTGGGTGACGAACGGGGCCAGCTCGATATCGCCCTTCATCGCGTCTTCGACCATGCCCGGCAGCTGGCTGCGGCCCTTCACGCCGCCAAACGCGGTACCCATCCACTTGCGGCCGGTGACCAGCTGGAACGGGCGGGTGGAGATCTCCTGGCCCGAACCCGCTACGCCGATCACCACGCTCTGGCCCCAGCCACGGTGCGCGCATTCCAGCGCCGCACGCATCACGTTGACGTTGCCGATGCACTCGAAGCTGTGGTCCACGCCCCAGGTGGTCATTTCAACAATGACCTGCTGGATCGGCTTGTCATGATCCTTCGGGTTGATGCAGTCGGTGGCACCGAATTCGCGGGCCAGATCAAACTTGGACGGGTTGGTATCCACCGCAATGATGCGGCCGGCCTTGGCCTGGCGCGCGCCCTGGATCACTGCCAGGCCGATGCCCCCCAGGCCGAACACAGCCACGCTGTCGCCTTCCTGCACCTTGGCGGTGTTGTGTACTGCACCGATGCCGGTGGTGACGCCGCAACCGAGCAGGCAGACGTGCTCCGGGTTCGCGTCCGGGTTGATCTTCGCCAGCGACACCTCGGCAACGACGGTGTATTCGCTGAAGGTCGAGCAGCCCATGTAGTGGTAGATCGGCTCGCCGTTGTAGCTGAAGCGGCTGGTGCCATCTGGCATCACGCCCTTGCCCTGGGTGGCACGCACCGACACGCACAGGTTGGTCTTGCCGCTCTTGCAGAACAGGCATTCACCACACTCGGCGGTGTACAGCGGAATCACGTGGTCGCCCGGCTTCACGCTGGTCACGCCCTCGCCCACTTCCACCACGATGCCGGCACCTTCATGACCCAGCACCACCGGAAACAGGCCTTCCGGATCATCGCCGGACAGGGTGAAGGCATCGGTGTGGCAGACACCGGTGTGGGTGATCTTGACCAGCACTTCGCCCTGCTTCGGCGGGGCGACGTCGATCTCGACGATCTGCAGCGGCTGGCCGGGACCAAAGGCGACGGCGGCACGGGATTTCATGATGGCACTCTCCAAAAATGGCTTGCGGAAAACAGGATGCGCGGCGCTGTGTCGCGCCGTCGTTCATTTCAGGTACGAGCGGATCAACGCGCTCATGTCGCGCACGCGTTCGGCGCGTTGTTCATCGGAAGCGGCAGGCTGGCCGAACTCCTCGCGCAGGTGCGCTTCCATCACTTCGGACATCAGCCCGTTGACCGCACCACGGATGGCGGCGATCTGCTGCAGCACCGGCCCGCAGTCGGCGCCGGCTTCCAGCGCGCGGTCCAGCGCATCGCACTGGCCGCGGATGCGGCGTACGCGGGCGAGAACCTTCCTTTTTTCTTCGGGGGAGTGCGGCATGGCTGGCCGGCCTCGAAACTATACTGGGGGATAGTATACAGAAGCCGATCCGGAGCTCAATCGAAGGCGCCCTCTCCCGCCAACCGGGTCAGCTCCTCCACCACGTAACGCACCTTCGGCCGCAGGTGCCGCGTCTGCGGCCACAGCGCGTGGATGTCCACGTGGTGCTGCGTGCAGTGGTCCAGCACTGACTGCAACGCACCGGATTCCAGATGATGACGCACCAGTGACATCGGCATCTGGCAGATCCCCAGCCCGGCGATGGCACCCTCGATCACGGCATCGCCATCGTTGAGCTGGTGCGTGGCACTGGGGATGAAGCTACCGTTGGTGCCCTCGCTGCCGATCCGCCATGCCACCGACTGGCCATGACGGAAGCCGACCACGCTGCGATGGCCCCGCAGTTCGTCCAGCGTCTGCGGCACACCATGGGCCTGCAGGTACGCCGGCGCGGCGCAGGTCACCAGCCGCTGGCTGGCCAGCTTGCGCGCAACCAGGTGCTCAGCATGGTGCAGGCCGCCGAAGCGGATCAGCAGGTCGATGCCTTCCTCCAGCGGATCAACGAAGTGATCGGTGAAGGTCATCGTCAGCTGCAGGTCCGGATACTGCTGACACATTTCCAGCAGCACCGGCAGCACCACCAGCCGACCGAACGAGGACGGCATGTCGATGCGCAGGCGGCCGCTCGGCAGATGCGCAGCCGAGCCCAGGCACGCTTCGGCTGCCGCGATTTCATCCAGCGCCGCCGCGCACGAGGCGTAGTAGGCCTCGCCATCGGTGGTCAGCGCGATGCGCCGGGTGGTGCGATGGAACAGGCGCACGCCCAGCCGTGCTTCCAGCCGGGCAATGGCCTTGCCGACCGCCGAGCGGGAGATGCCCAGCGCGTCGGCGGCCTCGGTGAAGGTGGCCGAGCGCGCCGTGGTGACGAAGGTCACCAGGCCATTCAACGATTCGACGGGGAGCATCGGCAGACTCACTCATTGGGGACAGATAGTCCCGCTTGGCGGGAAATTTACCTTCTTTATGCGCCTGCATGTCAACTTCATCATGGTGCTGTCGCGCCGTTGGCGCCCTCCCCGTACCGAGATGACTGAGATGACCGCCGCCCTGTTCCGCCCGTTCGACCTCGCAGGACTGCCCCTGCACAACCGCATCGCGATGGCGCCGATGACCCGCGCCCGCAACCCCGGCGCCGTCGCCAATGCACTGACCGCGCAGTACTACCGGCAGCGTGCCAGCGCTGGCCTGATCATCAGCGAAGGCACGCCGGTGTCGGCGCAGGGCCAGGGCTACATCGACGTGCCGGGCATCTGGTCGGCCGAGCAGGTGGCCGGTTGGAAGCTCGTCACCGACGCCGTACACGCTGCGCAGGGCGCGATCTTCGCCCAGCTGTGGCACGTCGGCCGCATGTCACACGCCTCGCTGCAGCCCGGCGGCGGCCAGCCGGTAAGCGCCGGTACGCGGCCGGTGGCGAGCGATCCGAAGAACACCTCGTTCGTGTATCTGGACGACGGCAGCCGTGGCCATGCCGATCCGACGCCGCCGCGCGCACTGCGCACCGACGAAGTGCCGGGTATCGTCAGCGACTTCGTAGGCGGCGCTGAAAATGCCATCGCTGCCGGCTTCGATGGCATCGAACTGCATGCTGCCAACGGCTACCTGTTCGAGCAGTTCCTCAACCCGATCACCAATGATCGCCAGGATCTCTATGGTGGTTCACTACGCAACCGCGCACGGCTGATCCTGGACACCGTCGATGCGATGGCGCAGCGGATCGGTGCACAGCGGATCGGCGTGCGCCTGGCGCCGAACAGCCAGACCTTCGACATGCCGGCCTATGCAGAGAACGAAGCCACCTATCTTTATCTGGCCGAAGAGCTTGGCAAGCGCGGGTTGGCGTATGTGCATCTGAACGACAACTACCTGCGCGGCGTGCCAGTCATCGGCGAGGCGTTCCTGAAGACCTTCAAGGAGACCTACGGCGGCACCGTGATCCTCGCCGGTGGGCTCACCCGTGAGCGTGCTCTGCGACTGGTCAAGGACGGCATCATTGATCTGGCCGCGTTTGGCCAGCCGTTCATCGCCAACCCGGATCTGGTCGAGCGCCTGCAGCGCGATGTGCCGCTGGCCGTTCCGGATCGCAGCACCTATTACGGCGGTGGCGTCGAAGGCTACCTCGACTACCCGCTCGCACAGTAGATCCACGCCATGCGTGGATGCGATGCGCTCCTCGCCACCGAGCACATCAGGGTGCTTTCTCCACCTTGGTCGAGTCCGAATCAAAGGTCAGCACCCGGGTGCTGATCTCCCCCTTCGCTGAATCCTTGCGACTCAGTTCAAGCCGCCCCTGGTTGCCCTGCGCCACCAGGCTGGCGGCAAAGCTGCCCTCGTTGGACAGCGCCGTGATCACGGCGGTGCCATCGGGCGCGACCCTCATGCCCGCCCGATCGCGAACCTTGTAGCCCACGCCAACCGGCGCATCCAGCGCCATCACCGCACTGCCATTGGCCATGGTGCCGATGCCACCGCGCTCATCGCCTTTCGCATCGTAGATCGTCATTCCCGTTGCGCGCGAGTTGCGCGCGACATCATCCGCATCCTCGGCAATCTGCACGCGCGTGCGCCCTTCACTGTCGAGCACGGTCAACTTGTAGGTACGGATCTCCGGCACCACGCCGGCATCGGGCGTGGCCACACTGGTCCCGACCAGGGCCAACGATGCGCCCAGTACGAACATCGAGACTGCCAGCAGATTCCTGCGCCGTAGCCTGTGCTCCAGTCGTTCCAAGCGTACGGTCATATCCTGCTCATGCATGTTCCACTCCCTGGTTGGCTCTGTGATGGGTCCGTCACCTGCTCTCGGCTTCCACGTGGATCACACGGTTGGAGGCTCCGCCTTCAGCAGAAGCCACCCGGTTCAGCTCCAGCTGTCCTTCCGCCCCCTGCGCGACCAGCCTGGCAGCAAAGCCACCGGCGTTGGACAGGACACCGATGAACGCCGAACCGTCCGCTCCCACCTTCATCCCGGCCCGATCCGACACGCGATAGCCAACGCCGCGCGGCGCATCGAGAGCAACCGTGGCACTGCCATCGTCGGCAGTCACCATGCCTCCGCGTTCCTGTTCATTGCCATCGAAGATGATCAGCCCCGCCACCCGCGCATTGCGCTTGATGTCCAGGTCCGGCGCGTCCTCACCGATCTCCACGCGCTTGCGGCCCTGGTGGTCAAGCACGATCAGGCGATGGGTGCGGATCTCCGCAGCAATGCCGGCCTCCGGCCGGGCAGAACCACGACCGGCCAGCATGATCGACATCATCAGCACGGGTGCTGCCACCAGCAGCCAGCGCCATCGGCCTGCCCGTTGCTCCAGCTTGCGTACTCGCGCTTCCACTTCCAGGTTCCGCATGGAATCCTCCCTGGCAACGGGGCCACCGGTCGGAACGACGAGGCACCCGGTCTGGAACTACAGTTCGATCCTAGACGTCACATCCGCGTCCAACAACATGACGAAAGTCCCCATGAACTCCGTCACCATGTCCTTCATCGTCAACCTCGACGTCCCCGATGTTGCAGCTGCCGAAGCGTTCTACACCGAAGCTTTCAGCCTGCGGGTCGGCCGCCGACTCGGCCCCGGCGCGCTGGAACTGCTCGGTGGTCCCACGCCGCTATACCTGCTGCAAAGCGATGCCGGCAGCGCAGCGACCGAGCACGGCGATGTACGCGACTACGAGCGCCACTGGACGCCCGTGCATCTGGACTGGGTAGTCACCGACATCGACGCTGCGCTTGCCCGCGCGATCGCGGCCGGCGCCATCCTTGAACAGGCCGTGCGCGAACACAGCTGGGGAAGGATCGCCGTGCTGGCCGATCCCTTCGGCCATGGCTTCTGCCTGATCCAGTTCAGCGATGCAGGCTATGACGCCCTGCTGGCGTAGCACGCGAGTTCACCACGGTAACGGCACCGCCTCACCATTCGCGCGTTCGCCGTAGTACAGCGACGGCAGCAGCCGCGACAGGAAACTGAACTCGGTATAGCAGTGCTTGAGCAGGCCCAGGCCAATCGCATCGTTGGCATCGCGCTGCGGATCTTCACTGTCCAGGCCCAGCACGAAGCGGCTGCGCAGCACGCAGCCGAACGGCGTATCGCGGGCGACGTGCAGCATCTGCCCGTCGCAGGGATCACCGTGCGCATCCAGCCGAACGTGCTCACCAAAACCGATGCGCGCGGCAATCACCGCCGAGACATCGCCCGCCTCCTGCGCCGCCTGCAGACGCTCAGACGCCAGCAACGTGCGCGGATCGTGGAACTTCAGGCGCGCTGCCACCGGCGGGATGTCGGCCAGCGACTCGACGGCCTGGATGCTGGCGCCATGGTAGCTGCGCCCGCGCTGCCAGGCCGCGTCCCAGCCACGATGCTCGACATGGTCCATCGGGTGCCACCAGCGGATGTGCTGGGTGGTCTCGAAGAAGGTGAACCACCAGTCCAGCATGCGGCCCTTGCAGCCGTGCAGATCGGTGCGCACTGCGACCAGCAGGGTGCGGTCTTCGCGACGCTGGATGCCGGTTTCCAGGTGCATCGGCGCCGGGTCGAGCAGATCGTGGAGGTCCAGCCAGGCGTGAGCGTTGGCGACGGTGTCCATGGTGAATCCTTGGGGAGGTGAAGCCCGGACAATACGGAAACGTTGAACGTTTCGCAATTATGGAAATGCGCTAGAATGTGGGCAATGACCGCTACCGCTCCGCCCGATCCGATCGCTCCGCCCCGTCGCCGCGGTCGCCCTGCACGGCCAGAGGCCGACGTCCGCCATGCCGTGCTGCAGGCGGCGCTGGATCTACTGCTGGCGCAGGGCTATGAAGCGACCACCATTGAGGCGGTCGCCGCGCATGCCGGCGTGGCCAAGAAGACGGTGTACCGGCATGCCAGCAACCGCGACGAGCTGGTGGGCCTGGCGGTGCGCGAGTGGACCGATGGCTTCGCACCGCAGCTGCAGCGTGATGCCCGCCACGCCGAAGACGTACTGCCCTTGCTGCACGACATCCTGCAGGCGGTGTGCGCCCAGGCATTGTCAGCGCAGGCAGTGCGGGTGTTCCGCCTGTTGACCACCGACTTCCCGGGCAAGGACCCGCTGCTGCGGGCCTACCTCGACAATGGCATCGGTCGCGGCCGTGCGCTGCTCGCGGACTGGCTGCGGCGGCAGCAGCAACGTGGCCTGCTGCGCGCCGGTGATCCAGAACGGATGGCGCGCCTGGTGCTGTCCATGGCCGTGGCCGAACCCCTGCGCGAGCGCGCCATCGGCGTGGTTGCCGAAGACGCATCGGTGGATGCGCACCTGCGTGACTGCCTGCACCTGATGGAACCGATGCTGCAGGCTGCGTAGCAGGCACCATCCACGCATGGCATGGCTTTACTGGCAGAAGGTGGAGGCCGATCGTTGGTCGACACTCATCCATCGCGCCGCAGGAAGGACCAGGCAGTAGAGCCACGCCATGCGTGGCTTGGTATCCATGCCGTGCACCCGCCAGCTCAATCCCGTACGTACGGCATTCTGCTGTCCATCCGCTCAAAGCCGATCAGCGGCTTCAGCAATGCCTGTACGTCCTGTTCACTGATGCCACCGCCGGCAATGTCATCCACGCGCGCGAACAGCGCTTCCAGCGCAGCCACCTGATCCCCACGCAACCAACCGCGATGAGTCGACAGCCAGGCCTGCAGGTTCGCACCGATATCGCCTTCCGACAGCAGCGAATCATCTTCCTCCAGTTCAACCACCGCTTCCGCCATCCTGCGGAACAGGAAATCCTGGAGGTTCGCCGCCACCAGGTCGGCGCGATCATCGTCGTGCCAGACCAGCAGTACCGGCGGCTCGGCGAAGCCTGGTGCGTTGGTCCAGAAGCAATAGTTGTCGCCCGCGCCGGTGCGTGCGAACGGCAGCAGCTTCAGGTCTTCACGCAACGGGTTGTAGTGGTCTTCGGCGATCAGGTCTTCCCAGGCCGCGCGCAGCTCACCGGGCTCGATCGGTTCGTACTCGTTCGCGTACAGCAGCACCGGCGGCTGTGCCTGTAGCTGTGGGAACACCTCACGGTACCAGCGCGGCCCCTGTTCGCCCCAGCTGAAGTGGTTGCCTGCGACGAGCTGGTGGAACAGCGGCGGAAAGGTTTGGCTGGAGGCCTGTTCGAGATCGGCGAGCGTGCTCATGGACGTCCTTGTTGAATGAGGGTGGTTACCTTAGCGCGTGCCGGCCTCATCCACGCATGGCGTGGATCTATTGTGTGCAACGGCATCCACGCATGGCGGGGTCAAAATGGGCATGCGGCGATGGTCAGTAGATCCACGCCATGCGTGGATGCGATCCACCACCATTCACTCGCGCAGCATGTCCACGAACGCACGCAACGCGCCGGGCATCTGCCGCTGCTTCGGGTAGTACAACGCAAACCCGGCGAACGGTTCGCTCCAGTCTTCCAGTACCGCCACCAGTCGCCCATCGTCCAGGTACGGGCGCGCGGTGTCTTCCAGCACATAGGCCAGGCCGATGCCATCGAGCACCGCGCCAACCACGGTGCCCTGCTCGCACAGCGTCAGCCGCCCCGGTACGTCGATCTCCAGGGTCTGGCCCTCGCGCTCGAACTGCCACTTGTACAGATGGCCGCTGGCGAAGCGGAACCGCACGCACTCATGCGCGGCCAGGTCGCGCGGATGCTGCGGTGCCGGCCGGCGCCGCAGGTACTCGGGCGAGCCGACGATCAAGCCGCGCAGCGGCGGCCCCATCGGCACCGCCACCATGTCCTCGGGCACGAACTCGTGCAGGCGCACGCCCGCGTCGTAACCCTCTGCGACGATGTCGACCAGGCCATCGTTCTCGGTCAGCTCCACCCGTACATCCGGATGCGCGTGCAGGAAACGCGCCAGCCGTGGCCCCAACTGGGTTGCCACCGCCGCCCGCGTCGCGTTGATCCGCAGCAGGCCTGCCGGAACGGCGCGGAAGTGATTCATTTCCTCCAGCGCATCGTGCACCTGGCCCAGTGCCGGCTGCAGGCGCTCCAGCAGACGCTGACCGGCCTCGGTCAGTGCCACGCTGCGGGTGGTGCGGTGGAACAGGCCCACCCCCAGCCGTTCCTCCAGCGCGCGGATCGCATAGCTTACCGCCGAGGTCGACAGGGCCAGCTCGGCACCGGCGCGGCGGAAGCTGCGGTGGCGGGCGACCGCAGCGAAGGCGGCCAGGTGGGACAGGTTATCAGTGGCCATGATTGTGCAGTCTGCCTTGATGAATCATGCCGATATATGCGCTTCTTACCCTGCGGCACGGGGCGTATTGTAAAACGCCTTTCGACAAACCCGCCAAGGATTCCCCATGTCCCTCGCCCGTGGTTACGCCGCCCATACCCATACCGACCCGCTGGTACCCTTCGAGTTCGAGCGCCGCGCGGTCGGCCCGAACGATGTGCGCATCGAGATCCTGTACAGCGGCATCTGCCATTCCGACCTGCACCAGGCCCGCGACGACTGGGGTGGCTCGATCTACCCGATGGTGCCGGGCCACGAGATCATCGGCCAGGTCACCGAAGTCGGCAGCGAGGTCACCCGCTTCAAGGTCGGCGACCACGCCGGCGTCGGCTGCATGGTCGACTCCTGCCGCCACTGCGATGCCTGCGAACACGATCTGGAGCAGTACTGCGCCGAAGGTGCCACCTGGACCTACAACGGCCGTGAACGCGCCGACGGTGCCCCGACCTACGGCGGCTATTCCGACCATGTGGTGGTCGAGCAGCGCTTCGTGGTCAAGGTCTCCGAAACGCTGGACCTGAAGGCCGCCGCGCCGCTGCTGTGCGCGGGCATCACCACCTGGTCACCGCTGCGCCACTGGAAGGTCGGCCCGGGCCAGAAGGTCGGCGTGATCGGTCTGGGTGGCCTCGGCCACATGGGTGTGAAGTTCGCCAAGGCACTCGGCGCGCACGTGGTGATGATCACCACCACCCCGGAAAAGGGTGCCGACGCCAAGCGCCTGGGCGCCGACGAAGTGCTGGTCTCGCGCGATGCCGCGCAGATGAAGGCACACGCGGGCAGCTTCGACTTCCTGCTCAACACCATCCCGGTCGGCCATGACACCAACCCGTACATGGGCCTGCTCAAGCGTGAGGCCACCATGTGCCTGGTCGGCGTGCTGACCGAACTGGACCCGCCGCTGACCGGTGGCAGCGTGATCTTCGGTCGCAAGCACCTGACTGGCTCGGCGATCGGCGGCATGGCCGAAACCCAGGAAATGATGGACTTCTGTGCCGAGCACGGCATCGTCAGCGATGTGGAGATGATCGACATCAAGAACGTCAACGAAGCCTGGGAACGCATGGCCAAGAACGATGTGCGCTACCGCTTCGTGATCGACATGGCGACGATGAAGAACGCCGCCTGATCCAAGTCGGTTGTGGAAACGCAAAACCCCGGCAATGCCGGGGTTTTTTCATTCCTGACGGTAGCGCCGGGCCATGCCCGGCGGTCATCCATCCCGCGTCAGTACGCGAACTCGCGGAACACCGGATCCACATCGCCGTGCCAGCGGCCATGGAACAGCGCCAGCTTTCGCTCGGCCGGAGTCAGGCCAGACTCGACGATTTCCTGCAGCACGTCCAGGAACTTGCTTTCATCCTGGCCATCGGCATTGCGCGCCGCACGGCGCTTGAGGCCTTCCACGGAAATCTTCACCGCTTCGCGCGCCAGGTCGCGCACGGTGCCATTGCGGAACGGCAGGTTCATCGCATGCTTGGGCACCCCATCACGCAGCGCATGGCGTTCAACCAGACTGAAGTCGCGCACCAGGTCCCACGCTGCATCCAGTGCAGTGTCGTCGTACAGCAGGCCCACCCAGAAGGCCGGCAGCGCGCACAGGCGGCTCCACGGGCCACCATCGGCACCGCGCATTTCCAGGTACTTCTTCAGCCGCACTTCCGGGAACGCGGTGGTGGTGTGGTCCGACCAGTCGCGCAGCGTCGGCAACGCGCCCGGCAACACCGGCAGCTTGCCCTGCATGAAATCGCGGAAGCTCTGCCCGCTCGCATCATGGTAGATGCCGTCGCGGTAGGAGAAATACATCGGCACATCGAGCAGGTAGTCGACGTAGCGCTCGTAACCGAAGCCGTCATCGAACACGAAGTCGAGCATGCCGGTACGGTCGGCATCGGTGTCGGTCCAGATGTGCGAGCGGTAGCTGAGGTAGCCGTTCGGCTTGCCCTCGGTGAACGGCGAGTCGGCGAACAGGGCGGTGGCGATCGGCTGCAGTGCCAACGACACGCGGAACTTCTTCACCATGTCCGCTTCGCTGGCGTAATCCAGGTTCACCTGCACGGTGCAGGTGCGGGTCATCATGTCCAGGCCCAGCGAACCGACCTTGGGCATGTACGAACGCATGATCTTGTAGCGGCCCTTGGGCATCCACGGCATTTCATCGCGCGTCCACTTCGGCTGGAAGCCCATGCCGAGGAAGCCCAGCTGCAGCTCGCCAGCCACCTGCGCCACTTCATTGAGGTGGGTGCCGGTTTCCACGCAGGTCTGGTGGATGGTCTCCAGCGCCGCTCCAGACAGCTCCAGCTGGCCCGCGGGCTCCAGTGTCACCGAGGCGCCATCACGCAGCAGGGCGATGGTATTGCCGTTTTCCTGCACCGGCGTCCAGCCGAAACGGACCAGGCCGTTGAGCAGTGCCTCGATGCCGCGATCGCCATCGAAGGTCGGCGGACGCAGGTCATCCAGGCGGAACCCGAACTTCTCGTGCTCGGTACCGATGCGCCACTGCGAACGGGGCTTCTCGCCGGAGGCGATCTCCGCCACCAGTTGCGAGCGGTCGGTAATGGGCGTATCGG